>DATNHH010000028.1:0-4295 GCA_035605055.1 Nitrososphaerales archaeon | reverse complement strand
TGCCAAGTCTGTTCGGGACGTACTGGCTTTCCTGAGACGGAGTTTTCTTGGAGCTGAAAATCAATTTTTATCAAATTCCTATGGGAGTGACGAACGTTAGGATAAACTTTGTCAGAGATTTCATTTATCGAATTTTTCCGTTTTCAAGAATTTCAGTAAAGAATATTCTGCAATTCGGCAAGGATTCACCGTGAAAAATAATCGCAGTGTCAGGAGTTTCTTATTGAACCGATTTCAGCGAAAAACGTTATTTGATCTGGAATAGATTAGACGGGGTTCGAGGCATTTCTGAGTTTCTCTGCAACATTAGATTTCTTTCTCTTCTCAAGAATCTCCAAATCGTGCAGTTAGGATTATAGGCGAGAAATTTTCCGATAGTATCTAGAACCGAGGAGAAATTCGATTTTGAGGAATGACTTTAACGTCAGAATCGGTGGCGCGGCGGGGGACGGCATCTCATCCACCGGTGAAATTTTTGCTAGGACTTGCTCAAGGAGCGGTCTCCATGTTTACGGGATGAATAGTTATCAGTCCGCAATTCGTGGGGGGCACGTTTGGTTCCAAGTTCGTGCTAGTTTGGATAAAGTTACAAGCCAGGGGGATAATCTCGACGTTCTTATCGCGCTGAATTCCGAGACGGCCGAGGTTCACGCGCCTTTTGTTTCAAAGGGCGGAGTGATCATCTATGACAAGGACAAGGTGAAGTTCAATGCAAATCTCGTGCCAGAGGGGGTCAAGCTCCTCGGAATGCCACTCGCTGATATGGCGCGAAAATTTGACAAAAATCCGATCATGCAAAACACCGTTGCCCTCGGGGCGACGATTTTTCTTCTCGATCTCAACTTTGATGTTTTTTCTCAGGTGCTTTCGGACATTTTCGGAAAGAAAAAGCAAGCCGTGATAGATGCTAATACCAAAGCTGCGAGCTCTGGTCTGGACTTTGCAAAGGCGAACTATGCTCAGCTCGACGTTAAACTAGTTCTTCCTTCCAACCCGCGTCCTAAGCTGCTGATGACAGGAAATCAGGCGATCGCTCTAGGGGCGATAATGGCCGGGTGCAAGTTTTACGCAGCATACCCGATGACTCCAGCCTCAGGAGTTCTCCACTGGATGGCTGCGCATGCTGCTTCGCAAAAAGTGGTCGTCAAACAAGCTGAGGATGAGCTCGCTGTTATCAACATGGGCATCGGTGCAGCACACGCCGGTGTCAGATCAATGGTGGGAACTTCTGGAGGGGGATTCTCGCTGATGGTCGAGGCCCTCGGTCTGGCAGCAATGACGGAGACTCCTCTTGTAATCATGGAATCACAAAGGGCAGGGCCCTCAACCGGTCTTCCAACGAAAACGGAGCAGGGAGACCTCAACATGATGACCGGCGCTTCGCAGGGAGATTTTCCCAGGATCATTCTCTCGCCACTGACGGTCGAAGACGCATACTACGCCACGATTGAGGCGTTCAATCTAGCTGAAAGATTCCAGTGCCCGGTGATAGTTGCGAGCGATCTGCTTCTCTCCGAGCACATTGAAACCGTTGACGATTTGAGTCCCAACGTCGTGATTGATCGCGGAGACCTGCTTAATGCAGCTCCTTCCGAACCTTACAAACGATTCAAGATAACAGAAACCGGAATCTCTCCGAGGGCGATCCCTGGAATGGCGGGTACCGTCTTTGTTGCGGCGAGTGACGAACACATGGAAAATGGCGTGGTCGTCAGCGACGTTCTTTCGGGTCTTCCAAAGTACGTCAAGGAGAGAGAACGGCAGATGGAAAAGAGAATGAAAAAAATGGACGTCGCGAGAAACGAGATCGCTGCTCCCAAGATTTATGGCGTACCCAATGCAGAGCTCACACTTGTTTGCTGGGGATCTACCTTCGGCGTGGCACTGGAAGCGGCCGACACTCTGACAAAAGATGGAATCCCAACGAACGTTTATGCGATCCGAAACGTCATGCCCTTCAAGTCAGATGAAGTAGCGGCAACGCTGAAAAGTGCGAAAAAGCTGCTTAATGTGGAGTGTAACTACACCTCGCAGATGGCGAGGATGATCCGTGCCGAAACCGGATTTGAAATAAAGGACAAGTTCGTGAAGTATGATGGAGAGCCGATCTACGTCTACGAGATTGTGAACAAGGCAAAGGCGGTTGTTGGTTAGAAATGATGGAATTATCAAAGTACAAGAGTGAGACGAGGCCTGACTGGTGTCCGGGTTGTGGAGACTTTGGAGTGCTTAACGCGCTCATCCAGGCCGTTGCAAACCTGAATATCGATCCAAAGGATCTGTTGGTTGTTTCGGGAATCGGTTGCTCGAGCAATCTTCCTGGATTCATCCATGCGTACGGTTTCCACAGCCTTCATGGTCGTGCAATGCCGATTGCGACAGGAGCTAGACTCGCAAATCCCGATCTGAACGTGGTGGTCACCGGAGGCGACGGCGACGGTTATGGAATTGGTTTAGGGCATTTCATCCATGCGATGCGGAGAAATCTCGATATTACCTACATTGTCATGGATAACCAGACCTATGGACTGACTACGGGTCAGGCTTCCCCAACCAGCCAGAAGAGTTTCGTGACGAAATCCTCTCCGTTGGGTACAATTGAAGAACCAATCAATCCAATTGCCCTTGCATTAGTCGCAGGTGCCACTTATGTGTCCCGCGGTTTCTCGGGAGACCCAAAACACTTGACAGAACTCGTCGAGAATGCGATAAAGCACAAGGGCTTTTCCCTTGTGGATGTTTTCAGTCCCTGCGTGACTTGGAACAAGGTTGACACTTACGACTATTTCAGACAGAAATGCTACAAGTTGAACGGTCCCGATTACAATACTTCAAGCATGGAACAAGCGATTGCAAAGTCGAGGGAATGGGATCCGAAGATTCCGCTCGGCCTGTTTTACGAGGCGCAAAAGCCCACTTACGAAGAACAGGATCCAGCTCTGAAGTTTGGAAACCCCGTAAAGTCGCAACTCGGCGTCGCGAATCCCCAGCAACTCTTCCAAGAGTTCATTTAGATTTACTCGACCGATTACGCCGCCCCGTGAGCGTGCCCGTCCGAATATTTTCTCGTGGATAGACTCAGAGCAACGATTTGATAGAGAAACTAGAAGGATAAGATATCTTTCTCGCGCCAGAGAATTTTGGACCTGCGCCAATGTACTTTGTCGGTGAAATCTTGTAAAAAAATAGAGAGAAGTTGCGCCTACACGTGACGCAACTTTGTGGAAGATTTTCTTGTTCTAGCTGGTTACGATTATCTCGCCCTGCATCCACGGGTGGATGACGCACATGAAGTGAAGTACGGTGCCCGCAGGAGCTGTTATTTGTACTGATATCGACTGACCACCGAAGAGGATCAGCGAGTCACCATTTGTGGTTGAAGTAAAGGGTGTGCTCATTCCTGGGAAGAGAGATCCACTTGCGAGACCAACGCCTCCCTTGACACACTGATAAGCAGTGGGTGAGGTCAGAACGACACAGGTATTTGGATATGGAGGAGTCGGGAAGGTAGTAGGCGGAACGCCTCCTGGAACATGTGCCAATAGTACATTCAGGCAGACAGTGCCCGGTGAAGGTGCGTCGCAAGCGAGAATGTTTGTAGTTGTATGGGGTTCGAATCCTGGAGACACTAGAGTGAAAGTGTGCGGCATTAGCGAGGTGTCTCTGATCGTTACCCACCCGTTATGGTGGACATAGATCGGCTCATGTGGCGCATATCCGAGATTTTCACTAATTGCTTGATCGATGACCACACCAGTACATCCGTTTGCTGAGGAAGTGCCGTGTGTGCACTCGGCTGTGATTGTTGGACCTGATCCGGCAGAGGCAACATTCAGCATGATGCCTGAGACAAGGATTAGGGCGGCTGACAAAACTGCGAATACCGTAAACGTCGGATTTCTTCGAAGATTTACTGACATAAGTCGTCAACGGTGCGTGAAATCTAAACCCTCTTAAATGTATCAGAGTTTGTTATAGCGTGAACCGATATAAAGAGTCACAGCAAAAGCATCCGTGATCCTGCACTAATTGTATATTTCATAGAAAGACAATTAGTTAAGGGCTATACGGCCGAATCGCAAATTCAAGCCCAGAATTTCTCTAGCCGTAAATAGTCAGATAAAAAAATATCAATATGATTAGAAGGAGAACTGCTTCTGCGACGACGAAGTAGCTCAACCACTCTACTCTCTTAGTAGCTTTCTCTAATCGCTGTAAATAGCTCGAACTTTGCGACATTTCTGGTCCTTGTCGAGTAGAGCTTGCGATAATTCCTTCTGACGGCTTTGTGGATT
>DATNHH010000027.1:0-5444 GCA_035605055.1 Nitrososphaerales archaeon | reverse complement strand
TTTTCCTTGAGACTGCGATAATCCTTGCAGTGGGAAATAGAATCCTCAGGAATTGGATTCCGTAGCTTGCGAGACCGCCTACTCCGTAAGCTACCACAACAGAATCCGCACGAAGGAATGGAATCGTCTTCTTGACTGCAGAGTAAGAGGTCACACCCGCGTCGGCCAATGGAGCAGCGTCTGCGGGATCGAGATTTCCGAGTTTGTAAAGAAACCTGAAGCTAGGGACTATCATGAATTCTGCATATCCACCATAATAGTAAGACTGTCCAGGAATTCGTTGATTCGGACATAACATGTATTTTCCCTCCCGACAATACCTGCACGTCAGATCGCCCCACACAGAATAGACAAGTACTCTGTCGTTCGGTTTGAAATCCGAAGGAACTCTTTCTCCCGCCGAGTAAATGTAACCTGCATTTTCGTGTCCGAGAACGAACGGAAGGGTAAATCCGGGCCGCGGTTCTTTTCCCTCCAAAAGTCGAAGGTCCGTTCGACACATACCCGCACCTCCGACTTTGATTACAACCTCCTCACCTTGAGGCTCCTTTACGTCGATCACGAGCGGCTTCAGTGGCCGACCGAGCTCGGTGACGGCCATCGAGTTTGACTTCATGTATAATTTACTCTCCAACGACTCTGATCCTGGGCATGGTAATCTTCTCCTGCTTGGGACAGAGTGAACGCTCTCACATCAACTATCTTCTTTTCGTTAGAACTGTCCACGATCATACCGGGTACTTTCAAAAGATATACACATCCTAGTTGGATTGTGGTCCTTGAAGGGAGGCTAAGAGGTTTTCAAAGAGTACTGTCGCTACGGGGTCTTTGCCATATTCCTCGAAGTTTAGAGTAGTCACGAAAGCAAATCCGCCGCGTCGAGTCCTTTCTTTGAGAATTGTCGCGCCAAAATTATGTAACCATCCTTGAAAGTATGATACATGTATTTTCTCGGTATCCTCCGGAAGAATATTTCTAATTATTAGATTGGGGGATACACTGGCGTAAGACCAACTCATAGGGGTCTCGATAGGTAGTTGTGAGAACAGTTCCTTTTTCAAAATGGTATTGTAGCCCGGGATCCAATTATCCTCTAGCGTTTCCACGGTATAGGCCGTTTCTCCCACTTTCAAAGTTCCAATCTTATCAGCGAGGATGAGAGCCCTGCCGCCAATCAATAGATGGTGATTCACTCTTTCATCACAAGTCGACGATATCAAGATTCGTTCGTCGTCCGATGCAGTTTCCATCGGAGAAGAGTTGAATTGAATCTTTTTTCTGAGCGTACGAAAGGTACTGAGCGAATCGAAATGCCCCCCTGGGTCATAAAAAAAGAGGCGAGATCGGGCATGCCTTTCTTTCAATTTCGGCGAAACAAGAAAATCCATCGAAGCCGAAATGATTCGATCTTTCGATCCCATACTCAGATTGAGAGTAAGCTTAGTAGGGGTTGTAACATGGGGTGCCTTTAGTCGAATTTTGGAAATGGCAGTTATGCCAAAAGAGTTGATCAATTTGATTTTTACCTGTCCGCTCTCCTTTCCAAACCGCCAATCTAGAATGCAGTTGCGCATTTTCCTGGAAGACAGGTTGGAAAAGACCACGGGGACTGAAAATCCCTCGCCAGACCAATGATTGGTTTTGGTGCTTGTCCGGTCTATGATTAACACTGAGTCGGCATTAAGTTTCTGAATGTCTCCAAAGTCTTCCTTTCTTCCTCTTTGAGAATCGAGCAAGCCGTTGGCTTCCCAGTGCAGATCGTAGAATTGAGTAATTACGTATCCGCTAAGCTCCGGCATCTTGCGCATGGACTCAATCATGAATTTCAGGGACTCGAATTCGTGCCTCTGCGTCGCTCTCTCCATGTCTTCTAGATTCTTCCAAACTGATGAAAGGCCGGAGTTCTCGAATCTTCTTTCCATTCCTGACGGCACTCCGGGCCCCCAGCCTTGAGAAAACCACCAGGGCTTTTCTCCTCTTTGGGAAATAGTTGGCAATCCCCATGCCCCGAATTCCGAAATAACAATTGGCTTCCCTTCATTCGGTCTGTTGGGGCCAAAAAGGAGCTTGTTTCTTTTCTTCGGAGACGAAGACAAAAGGTCGAGAAACCTCATCCATAGTTTGGATCCGGCAGGGATTGCGGCGTAAAAATGAAAGTCGGCGATGTCAGTCTTTGAAGTATGGTAATTCGGATAGCATGGGGAATTGTCAATGATCAGGGTGTCAGGAGAGAGAACCTTCCCTGTCGCATACATTTTGCTTAGCCATCTTGCATGATCTGGATTCGAGGGATCTGGGCCCCAAGCTTCGTTCGCAATGCACCAAACGATGACGGACGGATGATTCCGGTCTCTCATCAAATTGCTCTTGAATATCTTTTCTAATCGATTGCTTGCGTCATCGTTGAAGATTTCGACATTGGGGAGATCTTCCCAGATCAGGATCCCTAACCGGTCAGCCCATTTGAGGTACCTTTCGTCTTCGATTTTCACATGAAGTCTAAGAAGATTGAGACCCATTTCCTTTGCAAGATCGAGCTCATGGCGGATGAACTCTTCACCGGGCGGCGTATACAATGTCTGCGGGTAGAATCCTTGGTTCAGGGCACCCCTGACCAGCAATGGTTCGTTGTTCAAGAACAACTTATGTCCGACAGCTTTGATTTTCCTAATTCCGAATTCGACAGAGATTTCATCGACGGGATTTGACCCACGAGACAGACGGACTCGGGCTTCGTAAAGATGAGGGTCCCTGGGGCTCCAAAGCTTCGCACCACTTAGAGTGATTGTGAACTTGATTTTTCCCTTCTGACGAGAACGATCAATGACAACGTCTTTTTCGGCAACCTGCTCGCTCTTGCTTTCTTGTTCAGAAATCCTCTCCAAAGAAAAAACTCTGGTATTCAGTGAATAGTCGCCAGAAATGTTGCCACTTAGTTTGACTGTCAATATCGCCGACGTTAGGGCAGAATTAGAGCGGACGAAACAATCTTCAATGTGTTCCTTTGACAACAATTCCAAGTGCCCGCCCTGCCAGATTCCCCCGGCATGTCCGTACCACTTTTGTTTTCCGTGAGGATAGAACGGCAAAATCCTCGGATGAGGAAAGTAGACCCGGACAGTGATGGTGTTACTCTTTCCAAATTCCAACAATTCGCCGATCTCGGCGATGACGGGACGGTATCCTCCACCAAAATCTCCGGTAATAGGAACTCCGTTTATCCAAATCGATGGGTCGTAGTTGATAGCTCCGAATCTAAGGATCGCGCATGAACCGCTAGATGCATTTGGCACATGAATCTCTTTTTGGTACCAAACAAATCCATGAAAGTCTCGAAGATTGGTAAACTGTGCCTGAAATGGAGAGGAAATCGAACATTTTCTGGCGTCGTCTGTCCAAGGGGACTTTCCAAACCATCCGAGAGATTCACCTGAACTATCAGAATCTTCTCTAAATTTCCAGTCCCCGTCCAGCGGAATTTTCAACCTTGGAAAAACGACTTCAGGAGAATTCGTTTCAGAAGATGTCATAGAGTTCTCCCACTGTTACTGTCGGCCAGTAGTATTCCCATCCGAGATAATCTTCATAAGAAAAAAAGAATTCTTGGTTTTTCAATACTTTGCAAAGAGGCTTAGAGATTTCTAATTTAAGGTGTGAGTACCTGTCGGGCCCGATCGGGTTGCAAGTCAGTAAGCCTAGGCTGAGCTGGATTTTGAGATCTGAGGGAGATCGGGGGAAAAGGCAAACGGCATACCAACTCCTTGTTTCTGATAATCCCGACAAGCTCAGAAATAATGTAGGTAATTTCTGGGATACGGAGAAAGTAATCTCAGATAATTCTGTTTCTGTAGAGTATAATGGAAAAAAACTGAATTCTGGGAGTTGCTACTATTGGAAAGTTAGAGTATGGGACGAAAGAGACAGTCCTTCGGATTTCAGCCAAGTCGCCTCATGGGAAATGGGCCTGTTGAACTCCGATGACTGGGGTGCAAAATGGGTCGAAGGGAACAACCTCCTGCGAACCGAATTTGATCTCGCCGGCCCTCCTGTGAAGGCCCGCGCTTATGTCTCAAGCCTTTGTTACTACGAACTGAGGATCAACGGAGAGAAAATTGGCGACCGGGTCCTCGATCCGGCTCCTTCGGACACGAGCAAGCGAGTCTACTATGCAGTTTTCGATATCACTTCGGTTCTTCGAGTAGGAAGAAATGCAATCGGTCTGATGCTCGGAGAAAAAAAAGAGGGTTGGCATAAAGCGATCGTCCAGCTCATCTTTGAGGATGAGAGAGGAATCAAAAAATTAGTAGGCTCCGACGAAATTTGGGAGACGACCGAAGAAGGCCCGATAGTTTCCAGCGATCTTTACGACGGAGAAACATACGACGCCAGATTGGAAAAGAATGGCTGGGATTGTCCCAATTTTCCCGAACGATGGAAAAGGTGCAAGATTGCCACTGTCTCTGGAATTGGAAAACTCGTTTCCTCCTCATTCTTTCCCCCGATAAGAGTCGTCAAATCACTAAGACCATCTCAGGTTACCGAATCATTTCCCGGAGTGTACATCTTCGACTTTGGTCAGAACTTTAGCGGCTGGGCGAAGCTTAGGGTTGAGGGTCCCATAGGAACTGAAGTAACGATGGAGTTTGCTGAGCTGCTAAACCCGGATGGGACTCTAAACCAAGGGACAAACCGTGCGGCAAAGGCTACTGACGTCTACATTCTCAAAGGTTCAGGTGTCGAAGAATACGAACCTCGATTTACCTATCATGGTTTTCGGTACGTCAAGTTGCTCGGATTTCCAGGAGTCCCGACGATGGAAACTCTTGAGGGGCGGTTCGTCCACACCGATGTCGAAAGTTCCGGCTCTTTTCTTTGCTCTGACGACCTCCTGAATTCTATTCACAGGAACACGGTCTGGTCTCAGCTAAGCAACCTCATGGGAATCCCAACCGACAGTCCGCAGAGAAATGAGCGACTTGGCTGGCTTCAAGATGCCATGCTTTCAGCGGAAGTAGCTACGATGAATTTCTGGATGCCGGGATTTTTTGAGAAATTGCTCGATGATATTCTAGATTCACAACTGGAGGACGGCGCGATTGCGGACGTCGTTCCATCCTTTGGCGAGAGATACCCGGCAGATTCTAGTTGTGGAGCGACGTATATCGCGATCGCCTGGACAGTCTACGAGCTTTACGGAGACAGACGAGCTCTTGAGAATCACTACCTTGGGATGAAGAAGTGGGTAGAGTTCGAAATATCAAAATCCAAAGATTTCATTCTCAACTTGAGCAAGTATTGGGATTGGTGCGCGCCGGGTCACGTAAAACCAGTTGAAACTCCCGGTGAGCTGATATCGACATTCTGGTTTCATCAAAACTGTTCAAGATTAGCCGAAATCGCTCGCGTACTGAGTAATCTCGAAGATTACGAAAGATACTCTCGAT
>DATNHH010000026.1:0-8636 GCA_035605055.1 Nitrososphaerales archaeon | reverse complement strand
TCCCCGGGATGATTCTCTTCTTTGTTTCGAAGCTCGCTTATGACCATCCCCTGTCTATTGTCCATATAGCCGAAATACCGAATGCGATTGTCCAGACTAAGGACAGTATCTTTCAAGTGAAGACACTCGGCAAGCTTCAAGTGAATGAATAGCAGATAGAGCTAAGAGATAACGTTTACCTTATTCCAGGCCATCAAACCTACCTTTGGCTATTATCGGATCGATTATTCTCACGACAGACTTCGGAACCAGGCCTTTCCATTTGCCTCCTTCGCCAATTCTCTTGCGTACTTCTGTCGCGGAAAATTTCGGCCGGTCCAATAGTGGGGGTTCAATCGTGGGTACGCCCTTTTCTTTGTATAGCTGCAGCGTCAACCTGTCGCTTGAAAATACCACTTCATATTTCGGAACGACCTGATCGATGTAAGCAGTCCAAACGGCATGACCTGTAGCATCGGGAACGGGTATTATGAGGTACCTGGACGGATCGACCTTCTCATCATTCAGAGTGTTTCGGATCATCAGAATCCTTTCTCCAGCGGTGAACGGATTTTTCGGCTCGTGGCTTTTTTGTGAACTTCCGACCACAATGTAGAGATGCTTGACTGTGCCAAGAGCGTATTTCACCGTAGACAAGTGTCCTAAATGAAATGGTTGGAATCGGCCAATGAAGATGCCTGTCTGTTTCATATCGATCTTCCTCGTTTTACACTGTTTGAACGTCTTTGGAACGTTTGAACTTTCCACTCCGATCTCGGTTGTATTAAAAAGTGTGTCAGACATTTTTTCTTAACAATTGGAAATAATCGAAATCGACGGCTCGATGGGTGAGGGAGGAGGTCAGATTCTCAGGACTTCAATGAGCCTCGCGACGATTTTCAAAAAGCCGATCAGAATCACAAACATTAGGGCCAAGCGGAGAGATCCCGGATTGAAACCCCAGCACCTTCAGTCCGTTCTTGTAGCTTCAAGATTATGTGGTGGTACAGTCCACGGAGCCGAGATTGGCTCGACCAGTATCGAGTTTCTGCCCGGAGAGCTTAACACCAAATATCGTGAAGTCATCGACACCGGGACTGCCGGAAGTATCTCACTTATCGCTCAGACTATTATTCCGATCTCAATCTTCGGCGAGATTGATCTCGATGTGGAGATTCGAGGAGGAACTGAAGTCTCGAACAGTCCGACAATTGACTACCTCAACAGATTGATGTTGCCGATATACGAAAAATTAGGCGCTGAAATCAATCTCGAGATAAAACGCAGGGGATATTATCCAAAGGGTGGTGGTGTTGTAGTCTTGGAATCCTCGAGAAACAAAGAACCATCTCCTCTGGAGATGGACACCAGCATCCCGGAAAAAATTCCTCTGAATATTCTGAGTGTTTCAAGACTGTTACCAGAACATGTTGCTCGAAGACAAGCTGAGAGTTCGGCAAGGATTCTTTCACGTCATGGAAACGGAGATTCTGAGATAGAAATGGATTCTTCGGGAGATTCTCTTTCTCCCGGCTCTTCGATTACAATCTACGAAAAGAGTTCAACAACGTTCATCGGAAGCAGTTCGCTAGGAGAAAGAGGAAAAAAAGCGGAATCCGTAGGGGAGGAGGCCGCTCTAGATTTTCTTAAAGAAATCAAATCAACTCCAAACGTCGATTCTCACATTGCCGATATGCTGGTCACTTTGCTGAGCTGCGTCAAAGGAAAAAGCAGATTCAGAACTTCAACCTTGACCGCTCATTTCACAACGAATTGTGAAGTTGCAAAAAAATTGACTGGTTGCGAAATTCAGGTGAAAAAATCCGGGCTGTCTTGGGTTGTGGAAATGGACGGATCACCCGAAAAGCCTAATTAGGTAACGAGGGGATTTCAGTTTTCAGTTGCTATTTTCATGGCGTTTAATGAAGCTTACATCCCAGGCGCGACTGTGGTCGGAATTACTTACAAAGACGGTCTCGTTCTGGGTGCCGAAAGGCGTGTTACACTTGGCGGTTTTATCGTAAGTAAGACTGCGAAGAAAACATTCAAAGTTACGGACACTGTTGGCGCAGCGTGCGCTGGAATGATCGGTGACATGCAGATTCTCATCAAAGAGCTACAATCCTATGTGAAGATCAGGGAGCTGGAGCTCCGGAGATCTCTTCCTGCTAATTCTATCGCAAAGTTGTTGTCGGTTATGATGTTCGAGCGGAGATTTGCTCCTATGATTACTCAGGTGATGATAGGCGGAGTCAGCGCGAAGCCTTCGATTTGGATTCTTGACCCGCTCGGTTCTCTGATCCCCGATGATTACGCCGCAGTTGGTTCTGGAGCTGAAATTGCGATTGGTCTTGTGGAAAACGGATACTCCGAGAATCTTTCCGAAGAGGATGCAAAGAACCTCGCTGTCCGCGCGATTCGTTCAGCAATCAAGAGAGACGTTTCAAGCGGTGATGGCGTAGATCTGCTTTTCGTTACGAGGGATGGCATTAGGGAAGAATCGACCACTTTCGCTACTCCGGCGTCTTCCTGAGCCGAGCTAGAGAAAGGATATATTCTCAAAGCGCCTATTGTATCTGATTAAGAATGTCCTCCCTAATTACGGGTACGTCCGAGCAGCTCATTTTGACTGATCCGGCCGTCGAAAGAATCAAGTCGCTGCTGGTCAAGGAAGGCAAGCCAGAAGCTGGTTTGAGGCTGTACATTTCTGGCGGGGGTTGCGCTGGGATGTCTTATGGGATGTCCATTGATGACTCATTTTCTTCCGATGATGCCATAGTCAGAACAAAAGGTGTGAAGGTCGTTGTTGACAAATTGAGTCTGATTTATCTTAGGGGTTCTAAGATTGATTACGTCGAGAATCTCCAGACGTCCGGTTTCCAGATAGACAATCCGAACGCGGCTTCTTCGTGCGGTTGCGGCCTTTCATTCAAGGCTACGAAGGATGCGGCGACTCAAGCTAAGTCAATGACTGGCAGTAACTGAGCGATCAGCTTCGTCTCGCGAAGCTCTAATAGACGGACAGATTTTTCTTTTATCAGATCTTATGCTGGAACTTTTCAGACGGTTTGATCACGTAGGTATAGCAGTTCGAAATACCGACACTGCCCTACTGATATATCGCGATATTTTGGGAGGCGTTGTGACAACTTACAAAGAAACAGGTACCACAGAGGATTACACATTCACGCAACTAGTTCTTGGAAAACAACGGATTGAACTGTTGGAGCCCGTGGGTAACGTTGAAAGTTTCCTTACGAAATTTCTCGCAAAGTGGGGTGAGGGACTTCATCACCTGACGTTCCAAGTTGATGATATCAAGCGAGCATTTGATTATCTGACGGCGAAGGGGTTGAAGATCACCGACGAATTTTACGAAGACCCGGTTTGGAAGACGGCTTTCATTTCTCCGAAGAGCGCTTCAGGCGTACTGATCCAGCTTTACGAGACCACGCCCGGAAGCAAATACGATCATGCCTAACTGGCGAGTTTTGTGGCAATTAGTGGAACTTGCATCTCTTCTTCACTCAGTCCACCGTGTCTCCCGGGTATTTCGCCATTTCTTGAACCGATTTGTGAGTTATCGATCGCGTTATCAAACTTTGGAACGACCACAAGGTCGCCAATTCTATTGAACACCTCTTCCTTCACATCTCCTAGGCCAAAATATCCTTCTGAAAGCAATTTCAAAGAATCAAAGATTTCGAATTGCTCGGGATAGTTCATTTCAAAGAAAGCTAAGACCTTTTCTTTAGCGTCCGGTCTGATGTTAAGAATTGAAGCACGCGAGTCACCCGTTGGCGGCATTCTAAGTAGAGAGACTAGTTCAGAATGATCAGCGACATCAAGGATGGAATTTCGATTGACTTTTACCGCACCGTGGTCTCCTGAAATCAGAAGAGTCGTTTTTCTCGCAACTTGCTTATCGAGCTTAGCAAATAGCTGCTTTGATACCAGCCTAAATATCGACTCCAACTCCGTGGCAAATTCTTCAGAATATGGTCCCCTGGCATGAGACACTGTGTCTGGAGAGGCATGGTAAACAAAATGGAAAGAATTTCCTTTACTCTTTTCGAGGTTTCTTCGAGTTCTGATCAGAGTGTCGCCAAAACTAAAGCTTGGCTCAATCTCCGCGCCACGGTAGGTAATTCTAGAGAGCCCGCTGTCAATTATGTAATTAGGGACATAAGCAATTGATGAAATCCCTTCTTCCGTAAGTCTTTCGTGTATAGTTTTTGAGTCAAGGAAAGTCCTAGAATCCAATCCGGAGTCGAAGAGGGATCGGCCACCCAAGATCGGAACAAATCTCAGCATCTGGCCTATCGTGCCTAGTTCCGAGACAAACATGCTGTAACCAACAACCCCATGCTCTTGAGGAGTGAGACCGGTATGTAGCGAAGACATTGCCGAAGAGGTAGTAGAGGGGAATACCGATGTTATCGGGACGCACAGCGAATCAGAGAATGTTTGGTCGTACGAATCTACCCCGAAATTCTCTCTCGCAAATTTGAGTTGGTTTGTTCCGAATCCATCAAGGACCAGCAACACAACGTTCTCCGCTTCAGAATAAGGCGATAACCGGTCATCCTCAATTGGACGACCTGATCTGACGTGCAAAATTCTTGCAACAGTCTCGGGAATGTTCGATATGCAATGACCGTCATATTGCGGCTTGAGGAAAGTTTTTGGGACAACTCCCTTTGAGATATTTAGTTGATTGTCAGGGGCATTCATTGACAAAAACGAATCGAAGCTTCTAAGCGGCTCTAATCTACATTTGGGATGTAATGAAGTAAACATTGAAATTGACGACGATCTGAATTGTTCTAGCCAAAAATCAAGGCAAAGAAGTGGGCGTGGAGAGATTCGAACTCTCGATTCCCGATCCACTACAACCTAGTAACTGTGTGAGAGCGGTGTCTTAGACCAGCTGGACCACACGCCCTAGTTAATCGCCGATTTCAAAAATGAGGGTTTTATTTGTATTGATACAAAAAGCGAAAAAAGGTATCTGAGAGTATTTACTTCTTGACTCCGAGAGCTCGGTTCTTCAGTCTCAGTGCTTCATGTTTGCATTTTCTGCACCTGGTAGCTGATATAGAATTCTTTGCACCACAAACCAGGCAAATTTTGAAGAAAAGTCTTCTCTTCTGAGCAATCTGTTTCTTAGTCGCGTCTGTAATCGGCATTTATCCTACACTTCGTTAAAGATTAGAAGCTTCTCGGACTTACCCCATTTAACCTTTAGTGTACGCAACGAACAATTCGAGGAATTGGTTACGATTGTCTGATTCTTGAAATGCTTGAGTTCCAGTATTAGCTTTTATGGATTCAGACTCAGCTGAATTAAAAACTGGAGAACAATCCGATTGAAGATTCACGAGTATCAAGCGAGAGAGCTTTTCGAAAAGAAAGGCATTCCTCTGCCCCGAGGGTTTCTTTGTCGAACTCCTCTAGAAGCAAAGGAAGCGGCAGCTAATATTGGTAAGCCCGTGGTAGTCAAGGCGCAGATCCTGGTTGCAGGCAGGGGAAAAGCAGGAGGCGTAAAGCCCGCTTCTTCTCCAGAGGAGGCTTTGTCTGTCGCCCAAGGGATGCTCGGTTCGACAATCAAGGGAATCGTGGTCACCTCAGTCTTGGTGGTAGAAGCGGAGAAAGCGCAGAAGGAGCTGTATCTCGGTTTCACAATTGACAGAGCTATGAGAGCAGTAACTCTGATCTCAAGCTCGGAGGGAGGGATAGACCTTGAGGAACTTGCGAAGACCGAACCCGAGAAGATTTTTCGGAAAGACATCGATCCAATCGTTGGGCTTCATCCATTCGAAGCTAGAGAAGCCGGATACTCTATTGGATTGAGCGATAAATCAGTAAATGATTTCGCATCTGTCTGTACGAAAATTTTTGAGATTTTCAATTCTGTCGACGCAGATCTTGCAGAATCTAATCCCCTTGCGATCAGGTCCGATGGTTCTCTTGTAGCATTAGATTCCAGGGTAACGCTTGACGACAACGCATTATTTAGGCACAAGGAGTACGACCAGGACGACGATGAACTTTCGCCACTTGAGAGAGAGGCACACGAGAACGACCTAGCATTCGTTCAACTTGATGGAGACATTGGAATAATAGGCAACGGAGCGGGCCTCGTTATGGCAACGATCGATGTGGTCGCATACTTTGGAGGAAAACCAGCCAACTTTCTTGATATGGGAGGAGGTTCGAGCGCTGATAGCGTTTACCGTGCGGTGAAGATTTGTCTCGAACAAACGAACCTTAAGGCTCTTTTCGTTAACATTCTTGGCGGAATTACCAGGTGCGACGACGTGGCAAACGGTCTCGTTAGGGCCTTGAAGGAATCTCAACTGAAAATTCCCATAACCGTCCGGATGGTCGGAACCAATGAGGAAGAAGGTAGAAGGATATTATCCGAGAATGGGATAGCATATCTTGATTCAATGGAGACCGCGGCTGAGGCTGTGGTAAAGTCTGCTTATCAGAAAAATTAGGAGAGTCTTGAAATGACAATTCTTGTCGATAAGAACACGAAGGTGTTGGTGCAGGGAGCCACTGGAAGGGAAGGTAGTTCTCACACCCTCGCGATGGTCAAGTACGGGACAAACGTAGTGGCAGGAGTGACTCCCGGAAAATTAGGCAGTAATGTGGGAGGAGTCCCCGTTTTCAATACCGTCAAACAGGCAATCACCGCTCATCCTGAGATAGATTCGAGTATCATCTTCGTTCCGGCTCAGTTTAATGCGGACGCCGTTTACGAAGCGATAGATTCAGATCTGAAACTTATCGTAGACATTACGGAGCATGTTCCTGTCCATGACTCTCTGCAATTCGTAGACTACGCGAGGAACAAGGGAGTAACCATCATAGGCCCTAACTGTCCGGGAGTGATGTCTCCCGATGAGTGCAAGCTGGGAATCATGCCTGGCCAGATTTTTTCCAAGGGAAATGTTGGGATAGTCTCAAGGAGCGGAACGCTAACTTACGAGATCGCGTGGGTTCTCACGAAGGCGGGTTTAGGTCAATCAACCGCCGTAGGGGTTGGTGGCGATCCGATAATTGGGAGGGATACAGTTGAGGTCATTGAGATGTTTGAATCCGATCCCGAAACGAAGGCACTGGTTGTCATCGGTGAAATTGGTGGAGACGCAGAGGAGAGGTTAGCGATGAGAATAAAGCAGAAAGGGATGAAAAAACCAATTGTATCGTTCATAGCAGGGCGTCAAGCACCACCGGGCAAGAGAATGGGACACGCAGGTGCTATTGTTTCAATGGGGTCGGGGACTGCGGCAGGAAAGATCCAGGCTCTTGAGGAAGTCGGAGTTAGAGTTGCGGAGCTACCTTCAGAGATTCCGAAGTTAGTAAACGAAGCAATTCAAAATTCGTGAGAACGAGTTTACTCAGGCGTTTCGAGCAGCAAATCGATTCATTGCGAATGCCTCATGATTAGTTAGCAGTCTCTTACATTCTTGGGAAATCAAGCCTCACCAAAAACAGTTTTAAGCAAAGGCGCTCAATTTCCCTAGTGCTTCGAAATTGAAAACCCCGATCTGTGCTTTCGACGCACGCATGGGAGTACTTTGTCCCAAGTGTGATGCGAAACTGAGGTCGGGGCAGCTGACGAGAACCGATGTAGATGTCTCAATCAAATTGACGAAGGCTGCCGAAAAATCTTCTGACATAGCGAAATTGAGCCTTACGAAGGCCGTTCAGGTGGATGGAGACTATGTTCTCGTGGTCGAGCCTGGCAGTCTCGCGCCTATGAGGAGAGATCCTACATTCCAGAAGACCCTAGAGAGGGTTTTGGGAGGCAAAGTCTGGCTGACTGAGGCTGACACCACGGATAGAAAGGAGCTTGAAGACCTCTTCTTTCCGATAAGGATTGCAAACGTGAATTCCGTATGGTTGCCAGACGGAAGCAAATTAACCAAAGTAGTAATTCCGGGAAAGAAGACCGATCGGTTCCCTCACGACACAGAAATGATCACTAGGATACTGAAGGAGACCAGGGAGATGGAGCTCATGGTTGAATTCGAAAACCGCTGATTTCTGTCTGTTTTTTCACGTTTCGGTAGATTCTCAATTACAAGGTTGATTTCGGAAATTGATTCGGACTAACTACGTGAACGAGCTTCTCTCAAACGTAGGGAAGAACGTTGTCGTTGCGGGGTGGGTCGAAAATGTCAAAGAACTACCCAATTTGCGATTCGTCATTATCAGGGACCGGACTGGACTCGCCCAAGTTACTCTCCACAAGAAAGATTCCCCGAAGGAGCTTCTTGCGCTCAGTGAGAAACTGAATCTTCAAGACGTCATAGCGGTCGAAGGGGTTGTGCCGGAGAAACAAATTGCAAAGATAGGCCCGGAGCTGAAACCTACTTCGATCACTGTTCTCAATAGATCCGAAACTCCACTTCCGATCGATATCACCGGAGCAGTTGAAACCCAGCTTGATCTCAGGCTTGATTGGCGTGTTCTTGATCTAAGAAATCCTAGAAACCTCGCCATCATGAAAATAGAATCGAAATTCATGGAGGCTGCGGAAGAGTACTTGAGGAGCCACGGCTTCATCCAGGTTTCAACGCCGGCAATTCTCGGTGGATCGAGTGAGGGAGGATCGGAGGTTTTCAAGATCGATTACTTTGGAA
>DATNHH010000025.1:0-3388 GCA_035605055.1 Nitrososphaerales archaeon | reverse complement strand
CGAAAGATGGCAAGCTGTACGGAGGAGTAAATGCGGCAGAAATAGAATCCCATGTCGGTTATACAAAGATGAGTGTAGATGAAATTCCTCCTCTCGTCAAAAGGGCGATTCTACTAGACTTTCCAAAGTACAAGGGAGTTGATATTCTCCCAGAGAGGTATGAAATTTCTCCGGAAGATGTTGAAGGTGCAATCAAATCAGAAGGTGTTGAAATAAGACCGGGCGATGCGGTTTTAGTTAGAACAGGTTATTCCAGATTCATGACAACTGATTCTGATGCTTACCTACACAAGTACGCGGGAATGACAGCTGCATCAGCAAGATACCTTGCTTCGAAAAAAATCGTGCTAGCTTGCTCCGACAACTTGGCATTTGGGGTGCCTAAACCGTTTGAACTCCATCAAGCTTTTCTCGTTGAAAATGGTATCTTCATGATCAAAAGTTTGAATCTAGAACAGCTAGCTAAAGATCGAGTGTATGTTTCGACGTTAATCGTGCTACCTCTTAAAGTAAGAGGCGCGACAGGATCATTAGTTCGTCCTATTGCACTGGCTCCCTCATGATTTGGATCTGGCTGAATTAAATGCAGTCCGAAATCACTACAGCTAATTCAATCGACTCCCAGCGATTGATCCAGGACTCGCTCGATCTCGTGAATGTAAACAGCCCGACAGGAAGTGAGGGCGACGTCGCGGAAGTTTACGCTTCAAAACTGCGCGCGCTTGGAATGAGGGTAGTCATGCAGGAGGTTGAATCCGGAAGATTCAATGTACTTGGTACACTCGCTGGCGAGGACTATGATGCGGCAACTCTGATGTTCAACGGCCATCTAGACACATCCTTTGCAGCAAACGAAGACATGGAGATTCTGCACTCAATTTCGCCTGTTTATCGATCTGGCCCTCCGTGGGGCCGTGTAGAGGGAGACTGGATTTATGGAATGGGAGCGTTCAACATGAAATCAGCGCTTGCGGCGTATGCATCTGTCGTCAGGACAATTCAGGACTCTGGAGAAAAGCTCAGAGGAAATATCGTGATAGCGGGCGTGGTCGGAGAAATCGAAAAAACTGAAGTCGATCAGTATCGGGGGCCACAATACCGCGGATACGGTCATGGGACGGCTTATCTCGTTTCACACGGCGGCACTGCCGACGTTGCGATATTGGGAGAGCCTACGGGATTAAGATTGATGTGTGCCCACAGTGGCAGTTGCTGGTTCAAGATTGGGTTACGCGGGAATTTGGTACATACAGGTCACGCTGGTGGAACCAAGAACGTCATCCAGCAAATGAACAGAATCATCACTGCTCTAGAGGAGTGGATCCCAGACTACCAGATGAGATTCGACTACATGGGTGCAAAGCCAACAGTAAACGTTGGTTCGATCGAAGGTGGATGGCCTTGGCGTGCCTCGCGGACTCCGGGTTTCTGTAATTTGTATGTAGATGTACGATATCCTCCCAGGAATCACGCGCTGGACATCAAATACGAAATCCAAAAAGTTCTGGAGAAAGTCAAGAAAGAACATGGAATATCAGCAGACCTCGAAATTTACGTAACTGATGAATGGTCGGCAGTCTCCGAAGGCGAATATGTCGCGGCCTCAATCAAAAAGGCTCACAACAGTGTATTTCACAACCCTGTGGAAAGCGTTTACTTTTCCTGGTCGTCAGATGCAAACATCCTGACTCGACATGGAATTATTGCTGTAAATTACGGCCCGTCTGGAGGACCGGGAAAGGAAACCCGCGGCACCATGTACATTCCGAACCTCGTAAACTGCGCGAAGGTTTACACGATTTCAGCAATGGATATCTGTTCCAAATCGAGGTCCCAGGTTCGGGAACACACTGATTGAATTTTTTCTTACGAATGGTAATCCCAGTGTCATAGAAAAAATGCAAAAAGTGACCGCAGAAATCAAGAATGCTTGGGAATATGCGAAGAATCACAACTCGAACTTCGTCAATGATTTGAAAGAACTCGTTGCGCAACCGAGCGTCTCTGCCCAAAATATTGGACTGAAGGAATGCGCGGAGCTCGTTAGAGCAAAAATGGCTGAGCTTGGATTTGCGTCAAGCTTACTTCCGATCTCTGGCGCACCTGATGCTGTCTACGGTGAATTGAAAGGCTCAAGCGAAAATTCAAACACCCTCGTGATTTACAACCACTATGATGTTCAGCCTGCAGAACCGCTGGATGAATGGAATTCGGAACCGTTCAAACCGATCGAGAAGGATGGAAAACTTTTCGGCAGGGGAGTCGGCGACGACAAAGGAGAACTCGTCGCCAGGTTCAGCGCAGTCGAATCGATTTTGAATTCCAGCTCTTCCATCAAACCCAAAGTAAAGTGGTTAGTGGAAGGTGAAGAGGAGGTCGGAAGTCCTCATCTCCACAGTTTTATTTCGAAAAACAAGTCGCTCCTCAAGGGAGATGGATGTCTCTGGGAGGGTGGAGATCGGTCGCCATCAGGGAGATCCGAAATCCACTTGGGGGTCAAGGGACTCCTCTATGCAGAGTTTCGTGTAAAAGTCGGCAAGAAAGATCAGCACTCCCAATATGGCGCGATCGCCCCAAATCCAGCCTGGAGACTTGTCAATTTGCTGAAGACTATAAAAAATGAAAAAGGAAAAATTCTGATCGATGGGTTCTACGATGAGGTCGCAAAGCCTACTCCTCAGGAACTCAAACTTCTAAAGAGTAACGAGTTCTCAGTAAAAGGCCTCCAAAAAGCCCTTCAGATCGATTATTTGCTGGAAGAGAAGAACGATCTAGCGACGATTATAAAACACCTTTACAGCCCGACTGCGAATATCGCTGGGTTCAGTTCAGGATATGCAGGGAATGGTGCAAAAACAATCGTTCCTAAGGAAGCCTTCGTGAAGATGGACTTTCGGCTTGTCGCCGGCATGCGGGGCGACGACATTTACAAGAAGCTACTTCGGCATCTGAAGGAATTCGGATTTGAAGACGTTGATCTAACAATTTATTCCAAGGAAAACCCTGCCAAGACTCCGGTCGAGAGTTACATTGCTCAGACGATGATGCAATGCGCAGAGCTGGTCGAGGGGGAAAAGCCGAATGTCTGGCCCACTATTGCCGGAACAGGACCCATGAGTCTCTTCACGCATGAACTCAAATTACCAACGGCGATGGGCCTTGGTGTAAACTATCCAGGAGCCAGTTTCCACGCTCCCAACGAACACATCATTCTCGATTACTATGCACGCGGAATAAAGCAGGTAATTTGTCTATTAGCGATGTTTTAATCCTAGGAAGTTCTGAGCTAGGGTGAGAGGTAAAACAAATGACGCCGAAGAATGAACATGTCTGTTCAAATCCAGAACACGAAATGAATTTTGCTGAAAGCACAGAAACCGGTCTTTTG
>DATNHH010000024.1:0-2908 GCA_035605055.1 Nitrososphaerales archaeon | reverse complement strand
TTTCGACAAAACTCGCGAAAGATTCGAGAATACTCGAATAATCGTCGGAATCGTCAGGATACATCATTTGAATGATGTTCTCTTGCTCCGGGGTAACGAAGTTCATGATTATAGCGTCTTGTGTGAATAGAATGTAAAGCCGGATTGAAATCATTTCTGCCCAAGTATTATCGGTTCTTTCAAATCTGGACTAATGAATCGACTCCCAGATCCTTTCCCCCATGTCAAGCAATCTAAGATCATCAAAGGGTTGCCCAGAGATCTGGAATCCTGTGGGCAGTGAAGAAGAATGTAATTCGTTTGAAGGTATGCTAAGCGAAGGGAAACCGCACAGATTGAACGGCTCTGTATTCCTCACCAGCTGCTTTCGAATACTTCCTGCCTCCTTACCAATAATATCCTCCAACTTGGGGGCCGTTGTCAGGCAGGTCGGCATCGAGATGAAGTCTACTTCGCGGAAAACTCTGGAAATATTTGCAATGAAGGAAAGTCTCTCCTTCGAAGAGACGAGGAATTCCATCATGCCCGTTTTTGACCCTGCATCAAAGAAACCCATAACGTCCTTTGCAACAAGCTTCCTCTTTTCCAGATTATCGATGAGATCTTGATAGAACCAAGCTGCTTCTTTGACTTGTATCGTTCGTCTTGATCTGGTTATTTTTTCATAGCCCGGGATTTTCAGATCCTCGACGATGATAAAGTGGGCCTCTCTCAGCTTGTTGACTACGCGCCAGAATGCTTTTCCCACCGCAGGAACGCAATCCTCGAAGAAATAACTTTCGGGGATTCCGATTTTGATTTTTGAGCTAGAAAATGTCCCGGCCCTTTTCAAGTATCCATTTTTATTTCCGGAGATAGATCGGAAAACATAATTCATGTCGGACATATTCTTTGTCAAGATCCCTACATGATCGAGGGTGGCACTTAACGGGAATATTCCTGCCGTGCTGATTGTACCAATTGTTGGCTTGAAACCACAAACTCCGCACAGGGCTGCGGGAACCCTCACTGAGCCACCTGTGTCAGTCCCCAAACTTACTATAGGATACTTGGACATCGCAACCGAAACTGCAGAACCACCGCTCGAGCCCCCCGAGATTCGTGATGGATCTACCGGATTTCGCACGGGGCCGAAGAAAGAACTTGAGGAGGTCGCGCCCATTGCAAGTTCATGAAGATTTGTCTTGCCCAGAGGGAGACATCCTCTTGACAAGAAAGTATCCACTACATCAGCATTGACGGCCGGGACAAACTGCTGAAAGGCCGCTGAACCTGCTGTAGTCCTATGCCCGGCAATGAAAATGTTGTCTTTTACAGACAGAGGAACTCCGAAAAGCGAAAAGTCTTTCTGTCCGCTAGGAAATTGACTAACAAATTTATTCTTACTTTGAAATTTCTTGGACCCTTTTTGCATCCCGATACGAGAAATCGCTCGGGCTGAATCTTCATCAAAAATCGTGATAAACGAGTTAAGGCGACCATCATACTCGGTTATGTTTCGGATTTCGTCCTCGAAAACATCAGCTACGTCAATTTTTCCGGAATCGATGTCCTCCTGAAATTGGGCGATGCTTTTGATTTTAGGGAGAAGCATGTCGTTTGGCTCGACAGAGAAATTCATGCACCTATAAGCAGTGTTGGGACAGTATCACAGAATTGCAGTATTCTATGAATTGTCTGATCTAAAAAAAGATGCATAATCTTAAATGAACCCCGCAGAGGCTTTTCTTCTGACTTCAAGTTGCCCGGCAGGGATGTAGCTATTGTCGGCATCGGCGCTTCGAAGTTTGATTCTACAACCATTGCCCAGTCGTACAAGGAACTTACTTTTGATGCGGCAAGAAAAGCCTATGCCGATTCAGGGATCGATGTTCGAGACGACGTTGGATCATTCATCTGTTGTGCTGAGGACTTTTGGGAAGGTAATAGTATTAGTGATGAGTACGCCCCAGATCAATTGGGCGCGAAGCTGCGACCTCTCTTTACTGTTTCAGGCGACGGCTTGCTTGGTCTTGCCCACGCCTACATGCACATAATGGCTGGAGTTTCCGATATAGTCGTTGTCGAAGCGCACAGCAAACTTTCCGATGTCGAGAGCAAAGATCTAGTTGAGGAACTTGGTTACGATCCTACATTTGCACGAATTCCGGGAGTTGATTCAAAGTATCTGGCGGGACTCGAAATGAGGAGGTATCTCGAAGAATCCGGGAGTAGCATCGAGGACTGCGCTGCGGTGGTAGTGAAAAACTCGGCTAATGCTCTGAAGAATCCGCTGGCTTCTTACGGCGGCGAGCTTTCTTTGGAGGATGTTCTGGAAAGCGAGGAAATTGCTTCGCCGTTGAAGAAATTGGATGTGAGTCGGCCTTCGGACGGCTCTGTCGTGATGGTTCTTGCCTCTGCAACTCGCGCAAAGCGGCTCGCCGACACACCAATCTGGATTTCGGGAATCTCCTGGTTTTCCGATACGCCGAACGTCGAGGAGATGGATCTGGGACAAGCAGTTTATGCGTTGAATTCTTCAAAAAAGGCCTTTCAGATGGCAAGGATCACAAAGCCAACAGAACAATTTGATTTTGCTGAAGTGGATGATACTTATTCGTTCAAAGAGTTGGAGCATATTGAAGCAATTGGACTGGCAAAGAGAGCCGGCAAGTTTGTTTCAAGCGGAAAAGCAGATCTGGATGGCGTCCTGCCAGTGAATCCGTCTGGAGGATCAATTGGTATGGGCTACTTTGTAGAGGCGAGTGGATTAGTTAGGGCATACGAATCGGTCCTCCAGTTGAGAGGCGACGCGGGACCCTCTCAACTAGCAAAAGCTTCCAAATGCGTCGTTCAATCGTGGAGAGGCATTCCAACCCAGTCCGGCGTGACGGCTGTTTTACAAAAGTGAATCGAGACATTTGGCTGA
>DATNHH010000023.1:0-4244 GCA_035605055.1 Nitrososphaerales archaeon | reverse complement strand
CAAGAAGACGTTGGTCAGGCTGTCAATAAATTGACAAACGGGAACGGCGCCGACATAGCAATAGACAATGTGGGGACGAAGGAAACTCTGTTACAAGCGCTCGGCGCAGTTCATCGCGGAGGGAGGATCGTACTTGTCGGCGAGACTGATGATACCATCCCCTTATCCACCTTCAAGCTTTGCGTCAATGAGCTGGACATTCTGGGATCGCGATCGGGCGGCAGGCAGGATACCGTTGAAGCGATAGAGCTCGTTGCGAGTGGAGTCGTCACCCCATTTGCTAGCGACGCATTTCCTCTTGAGAAAGTAAACGAGGCTTTCGACTCTATGCGGCAGGGAAGGGTTATGGGCAGAGCTGTGATTTCTATGGAGTAATCTAGTTCCAGCCGATGTCTTTTAGGATTCTAACCAATTCTTTCTTGTTTTTTGTCGCGGCTTCGAATGGAGCCGGATGCTCCCACGTATCGATCTGTAACCATTCTAATCTTGGACACTCCGACTTCATCGCTGCGAAGAGTTTTGGCATGTCAACGTTTCCATCGCCGAACGTCTGGTGCTTACCTGTACCGAAGGGACTCAGTGAAAAGTCATTGTCAGCGACGTGAACCCAGCTTACGCGACCGTTGAGCGATTTCAAAAAGCCCACAGGGTCGCCGTGAGAAATAATGTTCACATGGGAAATATCGTAAAGAATCGCAAGGTTCTTTGATTTCACAGTATTCAAAACGTGTTTCACATCTTCGAGCGAGTCGCGAAGCCCTCCACCGTTAAGAATCAAGTTGGGTTCAGGTTCGATTGCCATCACAACGTTTCGTTTTTCCGCTTTTTCGACCACTTGAGAGACGACGTTGACGTATCTGTCCAAAAGGACGTCGTATTCCTTCGTCATTTCGCTGGTAAAGATCGGTGGCGTCAGAGTCGAGTGATGAGCATCCAACTCCTCGGCGAACTTCAGGGCATCGTCCACAGCATTTACATAGTTCGCCCTATCAGTTTCGTCCTCGCTTATCGGCGGATAGAAAAAACCTATGTGTCCTGTCTGGATTCCCGGAATTTCCTGGCCGAAATTGGCGTAATACTCCTTCGTAGCCTTTGCCACGCCAGGAGTGTACATCTCAAATTGCGCGTGGAGCTCAATGCCCTGAAACCCTTCCTTCTTTGCAAACTCGAGAACCTCGTCCCTACGGATCATGGGACCCGCGCTGATCCTGACGAAACCGTCTTCGCCGAGGCAAATTTTAGGCAAAGCAAATCACTCCAGATGAGTGATCTTGTCGAGCTGTTCTTTGGAGGCCTCGGCGGCTTTCGCCCATTCTCCTCCCCAGACGTTCCGCAGATAGTTACCGGATTCGAACTCGATGGAAAGAAAGCCGTCGTAACCGACTTCGCTGAGTGCCTCGAAAAATCCCTTCCAATCAGTAACACCCTCGCCGAGCATGGGGAACATGAAATTCTCGTTTTGAGTACCGGGTTTCCCTACCGCGTCCTTCACGTGGACGTGCTTGATTCTCTTCCCAAGCCTTCTTACTGCGTAAACGACATCATTTCCATACAAAACCATATGACTCGGATCTAGGTTTACTGCGAGATTTTTCGAACCGAAATAGCTCAGAAACTCCTGAAGCGTGTAAAAGTCGTGAACGAGCATTCCGAAAGCTGCCTCAAACGTTATCGTGATGTCGTTTTTCTCTGCAGCATCCACGATCGTCGTAAATGATTCTACGAGATTTTTCCATGCCGTTCCTTCTGGGAAGTCCTTTCCGATCTTTTGCGCGGATGGATCCCACTCGGCCGGACCGCTGAACAAATTCACTTTGTCGATTGATGCGTATCTTGCTGCCTCGATCTTGTCAACGGTGTACTTTACACGCTCGGCACGCTTTGCATCGTCCGGGACCACGAGATCGGATGAACACATGATGTTAGCAACTTCCATCCCGTTCTTGCGGGTCAGCTCGGCGAGGTTTTTCAGCTCGTCGCGAGTATTGAAGTGAATGTAGCCTATCCACTCGACACCTTTGTACCCGCAGCGAGAAAGTACATCGAGTGCTTCCTGCGCGTTGTTGGTGTAGTTCGGAATGAACGAGGCTTTCCAGTCCGGCATGAAGTATTCACTTTACTTCGAGCTGACGCCGACTTTTTTGAATATTTGTTCGAGGTATTCTCGCGATTCCCTCATTACAGAATCGACATCGTTGGGAAGTTCCGACCAAGACTGCGTGCAGATGTAGCCGTTGAAGTTTATTTCGACAAGGGCTCGAACGATTCCTTCCCAGTCAACCGATCCCTTTCCCAGAGCTTCGTGGGTCCACTTTGCTCCGTCGTTATCCGCGCCGTGGACGTAACAGAGGTGCTTTCCCGCCCGTCTGATGTCGTCCATGAAATTGCGGTAGCTGATGTTTTGCTGGGCGGTATCGTAAATTATCTTGACGCATGAAGAATCAAGTTCCTTTATCATATCCAGTGCGTCGTCGACGGTGATCATCAGGGGACTCTCAGCTATGTACTGGGGGTGGAGACCGAGGATGAACTTGGTTTTCTCGGCTTCTGCGACTAGCTCGCGAAGAGCGTCCATCGTCCACTTCAATCCCTGCTCCTTAGAGGTGCCGTAGAGGACGTGACCAGTTAGGACGTTCATCAGCGGGCAACCCAATTCATCCGCGAGCTTGATGTTGTCAATGTAGTACTTGACCGTCCGCTTTCGGATACTTTCTCTCGGGCTGCTAAAGTTGTATTGAAGACCGAGGCCGCCTCCTGCAACCGCAAATCCGGTGAGCTTCAAACCCAGATCGGAAATCTGTTTTTTCAGGGAATCTCTTTCTTTCTTCGTGTAATCCTCCGGCCACGCGTGAGGTGCGCCAGTGTAGAGATCTACTCCCTTGTAACCTGCGTTCGCAATTCTTCTTACCGCTTCTTCAACGGTGGTCTGTCTGTTGTATCCGAGAGTGCAAGCTGAAAGTTTTATCGACATTGTTTCTTTTCACCGAGATGCTCCGTGTGAATCTTTGAGGCTCGGCACCCGGTATTTATCTTATTTATTCCAATTCCGCAACCTCAGCTCTTTCAAGAGAGAAAAGATTGAATCAGGAAGGAGACTTTTGACTATCATAGTTCATTATTTCCAGGCAGAGGTCGGACATTTCCAGATTATGGATAGATCGACCGGCGCGCATCTTGTACAAGTCAAAGTTGATTCCCGGAATAAAGCATCGAAATCGTATCTTCTGATATGGCGATCAATCGGTGAATTTCCGAGCTATTGCGTTGCTCAATGAATTCAATATCTAGCTTTCAGTCATTCTTGCATTTTTTCGCTTAAGACTCTCGATATTGTATTTTGATTCATTTTTGAGTGAATTCTGGATGATTGTCTCATTAAGTGAGCAAGTTTTGAACGATCCGCTTTCATAACAATCAATCAGGACGAAGAAAGTCGAATTTCTCTTACTCGAGTTTGAAAAATATGTACGACAAATGGGACAGTCAGAATGTAGCTCGCAAGGAAGCCGGAGTGAAATTTCACTATTACTGGCGTCGGTTGCAATGGGTACGTAATCATGTATTGTACTTCTTCATTGCCGCTACAGTCGTGACATTTGTCTTGATCGGGATTCCGAATACTCCGAATAGTTTGGCCTTTACGGTTCAGCTCGGAGCTCCATTCACTTTACTTGGCGTCTTGTCTTACTATTCTTACATGGTGCGTCTGCACTATAGACGCTGGGGCGGCTTTGATGGTGATAACGGAGGACTAAAACCATCAACCCCACCAAGTGGCGGGAAATCTCATGATATATTCGGCAAATAGTCGCTTTGATCCTCATCAAAGTACAAGTTGGTCCGCTGAGGGAAATGTCTGTTATGAATTTCGTGGCAAGAGTTCCATGCTCAGGTTTCATTCAAATTCGGAAACAACAGGCATGAGCGCTTTAGAATAGTCCAATCCAATGAAAGATCTTCAAGAGAACATTGTGTTGAGAGAACCTAGCCTCAACTCGACACAAAATGTATTTTAGAAGAAAAATGCTAGTTGTAAGATAATGCCTCACTCGACAACGATGACCGTTTCTCATGCCAAGGAGAGTCTCCCAGATGGATGCTCTTGCCCCGATTGTAAGTTCCACATTTATGTTTCACATTGCGAAGTCGACAAATGCAAGTGCTGTATGAAATGACAGCCTTACGCAGGTCGACCTGAACCCACTCTTCCCTGATCCTAAGAGACCAAAACAATAAGCAATCTA
>DATNHH010000022.1:0-2156 GCA_035605055.1 Nitrososphaerales archaeon | reverse complement strand
TTCCAAATTCATTCTTGGATCAGAAGAAATCCTACAGATACAGCGGGTTCCGATATAGTACTCTTGATTTTCATTTGAAGAGCGCGCGCGCATGGTTCCTTACTATCGGAACGGAGATCGACAGTTCGGAAACATATCGGATTTCGCTATATCAGATTGCGCCATAGCGACTTCCGGCCAGATTCATTATCATCCATGTTCTAAGAAGGTTTGCCCTAAGACAAAATTAATGGAAACTTATGCTCCCTTTCTGCAAGCTACAGGGCGATTTCATCTTACTTCCAAAGGCTGTCACAGATCCGACCCCGTGTCAAAATTCCACGATAACTCAGTTGATATTTCAGTCGCTTGGTTTTTTCTTTGGATAAAACCTCCTTCAAAGATTTTTTTTACAACATACGCGGAATACGCTGGTGCACCCGTAGCACCAGGAGAATTGTAATTTAGAATATGGAGCGAGTGTTTTCCCAGTACTGTAATCGCTTCAGGTACGAAACCATGCTCGTCTATTACGGAGTTCCTGACGCCAGATAACCCTCTGGTATGCAGCTTACTGACCTCAAGCGAAGGAATGAATTTTTTCACCCTCTCGCACATTTGCTTCTTTGATAAGGAGCTCCTCCACTCCTGCCAGACAAGGGATAGGAATTGAGAGTTGGTGAATAGTTTCAACTTTGGGTAATTGGGCCCCTCAAAGATCTTCTTCAGTAGCTCTGATTTGCTCGTTGAGAATCCTCTGTAGGCGTTGGGACCTGAAACAAGGACGGCGTTTGGACCTACCTCTCTTTGCCCGTCTGCCCTGACGATAAAGTGGGGATCAAGGAAGGGAAAGTCTTTGTGTCTTGGGACGGAGTAGACGTTTCTGCTGATACTCTTCCCAAATGAATCTTCCACGAACCAGTATTCTCCACGAAAATGAAGATCTGTGTACTGCCTTGCTAGCCCTAACATGTGCGCGACATCAATGGAACTTCCACCGGCTGCGTTGATCATGAAGCTGCAGGGAACTCTCGAAATCAAACCTGATTTGTTTTGAAGAGTCAGGCTGACGCCGCTCGAACCATCTTCTACGTGAATTAGCTCGGAAGCTCCTATGAATTCTACGTCGTTTTTCTGAGCAAGCTCAAACACACAATTCGTGAGATCGCCGTACTTTACGGCAGTGTCTTTCTTCGAGTGTATTGCGCCGGCGCAGTACACTAGTGGCTCTATTTTTCTTACTTCTTCGAAATCTAATACCTCAATCTCACTTTCATCCATCCCATTTTTAGCTGCCCAATTCTGATACTGAACCAGAGTCTCAAGTTGTGATTCTTGAATGGCTACCTCTAAAGTGCCGACTTCAAGCCAAAGAAGATGATATTTCTCGGCAAGATCCGACCAGAGAAAATACGACTTTTGTGCAGCCCTTGCGAAGATTCGTTTCTTGTCGGGATTAAGATAGAAAGGTCTGTGAATGACGCCAGTGTTTCTTGATGAGGTATGTTTTGCAACGGCGCTTTCTTTATCGATCAGAGCGATTGAACAGTTAGATAAGCTGGAGAGCCAATAAGCGATTGTCACTCCTAACACTCCTGCTCCGATTATAGCAACATCGAATTTGTTTCCCACTTGCTTCGACTAGATGCACTCTTAAGAGAGTAAAATCCCTTACGCAACCAGTTCATTACCGGAAACGAAACAGTCCTTTTTAGAAACTAGATCGGCTTAGCGGGAATTCTGTAAGCTGTAGGCATTCTAATACACGAAAATAGACTATTTTCTCTTGTGGATTCTCTTTGAGAGTCTAGTTTCCATCCGTTTCGTCAGGGAAATAGTTCCTTTAGTCCGATTATTCCCAATGGATCTTTGGAGGTTCAATCCGAACAAGTTTGATCCGCTTTGCTCAAGCATATCGCTAAGGTTCGAAGAATCTCATAAGAAATCGAAGGATCAGATTTTAGGAGGCTCGACGTTATTGATGCTCTAAATAATTCTATGCAGAACACTAGTCACATTACTTACAAAGAAACTAATGAACCAACCCCGCTCTCTTCAGAGATTATCGGCAGTGACTGGAAGGATAAATCCCAATACCAAAACAGCTAGGACGATCGGAACCAAAAGATCAGGCGCGAAAAATATTTGAACGAAATGAGGGTGATTTCGAACGCTGG
>DATNHH010000021.1:0-10196 GCA_035605055.1 Nitrososphaerales archaeon | reverse complement strand
GGGGAAGTGACTGTTAGCCGCATTCATATTCTTGGGTTCTCTTGAATGGTTAGCATAGTTTGAATTTTCCCTGAATACTTTTTAGGTCGGAAAGAATCTCGATTTTGGTTCTCGTTAATGAGTAACAATCTGAAAGCACAGAAGGGAGACACCGTCTCCATCCATTATCTGGGAAAGTATGTCGGTGGCCAGGTCTTCGACACATCAATCGAGTCCGAAGCAAAAAAGAGCGGATTGTACAGTCCGGCTAGAGATTACAAACCGTTGCAGGTTAAGTTGGGCGCAGGGCAAGTCATACAAGGCTTTGAAGAAGCCATTTTAGGGATGGCTATGAACGAGGAAAAAGAGGTAACGATCCCGCCGGAGAAAGCTTACGGCAAGACCGGAAGACATCCGATGGCTGGCAAGACTCTCGTCTTCAAGCTAAGGGTTACGAACATCAAACGATGATCGGTTGGAATGTCGTGAGCGTCCCCGGGGATTTGGAGCACTCCATCAACTCGACTAGATTTTACGAGTAGACAGTCTGGCTCTGTTCCCGTAGAAACTGCTGGAGATAATAGGGACCTCCGGCTCCCTTCCCGCTCGAACCACTCTTCTTCCAGCCGACGAAAGATTGGTTTCCGACCATGGCGCCCGTCGTCGAACCAGAGCTCCTATTAGCATAAACAACACCCGCTCCAACCTTGGCAAAAAATTCGTTGATCTCTTTTCTGTCTTCGGAAAATATTCCAGAGGTAAGCCCGTAATCCACGTTGTTTACTCTCTTTATTGCGTCGTCCAACTCCGAGTATGATTCAATTGTCAGGATTGGAACAAACATCTCCATCTTCACGAGTTTGCTGTTCCTCATAACATCGACCACAATTGTTGGCTCGACAAAGTAACCCTTGGACAATTCTCCACTCTTCAGTACTCGTCCCCCGGTAGCAATTCTGGCTTCTTTCCGAGCTTCATCCACATAATTCTGATAGTTCTTGTAGGCAGCTTCGTTGATCAGGGGGCCGAGAAAGACTGTTCTGTGGGCCGGATTTCCGATCTTAAGTTCTACAGTTCTTACCACAAGTTGTCCAATGAACTCGTCCTTTACTTTTTCATGGACGTACACTCGAGAACATGCACTGCATTTCTGACCCCCGAAACCAAAGGACCCACGCAACACTCCTTCTACCGCTTTCCCTATATCCGCCTTGTCGCTGACAATGGTTGCGTTCTTGCCACCCATTTCTGCCACGAAAGGCCGTGGTAGTTTCGCTTCGAACTCTGCGAGAGACTTTGATCCGACGTCCCACGATCCGGTAAAGACGACGCCCTGAATGTGGGTATTTTCGATGAGCTCCGAACCCACTGTCGATCCGGAACCGGTTACGAAATTGTAAACTCCCGAGGGGATGCCGGCCTGCTCCATTATCTTACAAAGCTCGTATGATAGTAAGGGTGTATCTGAAGCGGGTTTCAGTACAACCGTGTTTCCAGTTATGCTAGCCCCTGTGCTCATTCCCGTTGCGATTGCAAAAGGAAAATTGAAGGGTGCAATGACGCTCCAAACACCGTAGGGTTTTAAGATTGATTTTGTGCTCTCGTTTGGGAGATTGTGCCCCATCGGTATTTCGAATCCTTTGTTTTGCTCTAACTGGTCGGCGTAGTATCGAATGAAATCGATTCCCTCATCGACGTCTGCCATAGCCTCGGACCTTGTCTTGCCGTTCTCGAAGGTCATTTCCGCGGCAAGCTTGAACTTTTGTCCAGAGGCGATGTCCGCGGCTTCCCGATAAAATCTCACTCGTTCTGAGTACGGGGTCATTGACCATTTCTCAAACGCATTCTTTGCGGCATCAATAGCAAGCTTTGCATCTTCTCTGCTTCCTTTTTGGAACCGCCCCAGAATGATTTCCGTATTAGTGGGCGAAACATCGTCGAAAGTCCCTCCTGTTGAGAAAACCTCCTCTCCCCCGATAATCATCGGATAGGTTTTTCCAAAATCTTTCTGGACCTCACCGCTAGCCGCCTCGTATTCCTTGTGAAATTCTTCTTCCTTTCCGGATATTTTGAATCTTGAGATAGTGTTTTCGTTTTGGAACATTTTTCATTTCTACTCCGAATGAGAAAAGATAATGGTTAACAAACCACGTTGTATTCAATCAAATAAGTGTTCAACATTCGTATGGTAGAATTGTTCCCTAACTTATTCCGTGTCGAATTATTGATCCTTCATCTAACCTTGTCTCAATGAGAGACTCGAGGAGATTCAGGAACGCAGGATTACTCGTCTGCACGCTATTCATGGATAGAGAAGTCGACTAACAGGGAAGTAGTACTTGACTCAAAGCTAAAAAATATCTAGGCGGCTTCGAGTTTTCCTTGCAGACAAGTAAATAGACTCTTAATTATCTTCTCTGCTTGGCCCTGCAGGAGCCTTTGCCCGACCGATGCAATCCTTCCGCCAATCTTCGCGTCAGCAGACCATTTCATCGAGGTTCCACCGTCAGGCTCGTCCGCAAGATCCATAACTGTATCCATGTCAACAGTACTTCCAATACCAGTTCCGTGGGCTGTCAGCTTGGCATGCGAAGTTGGAGTCTTTTCAACCGTCGTAAAATGAAGCGTAAAGTCACCTTTAATGAAAGACACTCCAGCTTTGACAACAGCAGTAAAATCATCCGGAGATTTGACGTCTAGTTTTTGAAGATCGGGCATGCATTGAGAAATCTGATTAGGATCTAGCACCATTGCCCATACCGTGTCCCTCTTCGCCTTTACGTTAAATGTTCCATCAAAATGCAAATGAATTCTCTTCCCTAATTTTCCCTTTTGGATTTTGAGACTTTGTCGCGAATCAGTTTATGTATATGTTGCGGATTTTGATGCGAATCACTTATTTCGATGCCAAACGGCGCCAGCGCATCTTCAACTGAATTCGAGATCGCACCTAATGGAGTTCCCCCGCCTTCTCCCACGCCCCTAATTCCCATCGGGGCAAATAGGGAAGGAGTCACTAAGTGTCCTGTGATTAAGTGTGGCATGTCGATTGCCGACGGAACCAGATAATCGATGAACGTGTTGCTCTTTAGTTGTCCATTTTCGTCGTACTCGAAGTTTTCAAACATTGCCGCACCTATCCCATGAGCGGCAGCTCCATGAACCTGTCCTTCGACCAACATAGGGTTGATCTGCCTACCACAATCGTCTACGATCACATACCTCAGGATTCTGAACTTGCCGGTTTCGGGATCTAGCTCTATTGCCGCGATATGGGTCTGATATGAGTAAGTCAGTGTTTGATTCAGCCGCCACTTCTCATCGGGTAACGTGAAGTTTGGTTTCCAGTAATGAGTTGCAACTAATCCCGGCTCCATCCCTTCCGGAAGAAGAAGATTATTCACCCAAGCGACATTTGCGATCTGCCACAATGGAATCTTCTTCCCACTCACCCTGTCTACGGCATTGCCATCTTTGAGCTCGATATCCTCCGCTTTCGTTTTCATCAGGTGGGCGCCAATCCTTGAGACTTTTTCTTTCAGTTTCTTTGAAGCACCTAGTAACGCACCCGTTCCCATCACCGCTGAACGACTCGCATAGGAACCAGACTGATGAGAGTAGGGGTTAATTGCGGAGTCAAACCCCATCAGAACTGCAATCTGATCAGGAGATACTCCGAATTCGTCGGCGACAATTTGCGCAGCAAAAGTTTCGTGGCCCTGACCCTGGGGAACGGTGCCGAGGCCTACCTGGAATTGCCCCAATCCGTCGATACTGACTCTTGCCGCTTCCGAGTTACCAGAGAACGGGTTATCATCGGTGAGTATCTTTACCTGACCGAAGTTGTTGGTACCCGAATCAACAGCGGTAGCGATTCCGATCCCAATCATCTTGCCCTGCTTTCTGGCTCTCTCCTGCTCCTCGCGTAGTCCGTCGTAATCGATAAGCCTCATCGCCTTTCGCAGCGACTCTGCGTAGTTTCCCCCGTCGTAAATCCCACCGCTGGGAGTCACGTAGGGCATCTCGTCTGATCTTACATAGTTCTTCAGCCTGACCTCCGAAGGATCGAGGCCGAGCTCCCTGGCTACTATGTCAACCGATCTTTCGATCATCCAGAGATGCTGCATCCTCGAGTATCCTCGGTTCGGGCCAACGGGAGCCTTGTTAGTCATCACTTGGAAGAAATCTACCTTCAAGTTGCTGAAATGATAAACACCTGGCGAGACCTGCGCCCAGATTGTTGCTCCAGCGGGCTCGTACCGCGTGTAAGCACCGCAATCGTCGTAGGCATCGACTTTGAACCCGAGGATTGTGCCGTCCTTCTTTACAGGGACTTCTACGTCGAAGCTCCGCTCGTTACCGTGGTTAGCAAACATATGCTCCCTCCGGTCTTCAGTCCATTTTACGGGGCGCTTTGCCTTCATGGAAAGAAGACAGATCAAGGCGATGTACGGATAGCTGATAATCTTCGTTCCAAAGCCTCCGCCGATGTCCCCGGTGATCATCCTCATGCGGTTGGAGGGAAACTTTAGCCCGAAGGAAAGCCAAGGAATGCAAAACATTGGCATCTGATTGTTGCAATAGATATTGAGAAAACCAGTAGCGCGGTCGTAATTGACCACAACACCGTTGTTTTCAATCGGTGTCGAGCTGAACCTGTGAAAGTGGAGCTTCGCTCTGACAATTTTGTCAGCCTCTTTTAGCGCACCTTCGATGTCCCCGTAATTCCAAGTCCCGTGAAAAACGAGATTTGAACCGACTTGCTCATGAACCAGGGTTGAATCCGGATTCAAAGCGCTACGCGCGTCAAGTACGTGACCCAGCGGCTCATACTCAATATTGACAAGTTCTAGCGCGTCTTCCGCAATTCCTCTCGTCTCGGCAACGACAGCAACAACCGGTTCTCCAACAAAGTGGACCTTCTCTACTGCCAGACAATAATCCTTCACTTTGTTCGCGGGTGCAGGTGAAATCTGTAGAAACGGATCGGTTAGTTTCGCTACTTCCTCGCCGCTCAGCGCGCAAATAACGCCGGGAAGAACGACGGCTTTGCTGACGTCTACCTTTTTGATCCTGGCGTTAGCGTAAGGACTTCGGAGAATAGAAGCGTACGCCAACCCCGGGAGTTTAACATCGTCAACGAACTTTCCCAAGCCGGCCACAAGTCGTAAGTCTTCCTTGCGCTTGAGCGGTTGACCCATCCACTTTGTTTGACTTTCCTTGACCAGTTCCGTTACAGTGGCCAAGGTTCTACCACCTATTCAGTTACATCTGCTGGGCGCTCTTCCCGCCCTCTGACTGCATCTTTTTGGCAGCAGCCTTGATTGATTTTACAATGTTCACGTAACCCGTGCACCTGCAAAGATTTCCCTCGATTCCCCTTCGGATCTCGTCCTCAGTCGGATCTGGATTTCTCTGCAACAAGTAGAGGCCGGAGATCAACATACCAGGCGTGCAGTATCCGCACTGGAGACCGTGATTCTCCCAAAAAGCCTCCTGAATCGGATGAAGCTTATCCCCATCCGCAAGACCTTCAACTGTTGTAATATCGGCACCCTGAGCCTGGATCGCGAGAACCATGCAGGACTTTACGGTCTTGCCGTTCATGAAGATCGTACAGGCACCACAGTGCCCAGTGTCACATCCGATGTGGGTTCCGGTCAGGTTCAACTCGTCCCGAATGAAATGAACGAGAAGCAGCCGCGGTTCGGCTACACCAGTATACTCTTTGCCGTTAATCTTGCATTTTACCTGAACCATGTCTGATCTTGTTGCTGATTTCATCATTTTTTCAATCTACCTACTTTAGCCTCGTCATCGCCATCTTGATAGTTCTTCTCGTAAAGACCTTCATCATGTCCAATCTGTATTCCTTGCTTCCATGCATATCCGAGGGAGGATCCGCTCCTTCGTTTGCTCTCTCGGCAGCGTCGGCGATATTCTTGTCATCCAGCGTCTTGCCTTTGAGGTAACTTTCGACTGATCTTCCCCTCAAAGGAGTCGGACCGACTGCGCCATATGCGATCCGAATATCTTTGCAAACATTGCCAGAATCGACTGTTAGGACAACACCGGTGCCAACGATCGCAAAGTCGCCCTCACGCCTACTGTGCTTAATGTATGCCGAAGCAGAGTTTGGCGGTAGGTAATGAAGCCGGATTTCAGAAAGGACTTCATCGTGCCCCACTGCAGTCTCAAAAAGATCCTTGAAAAATTCAGTGGCCGGAACTATTCTTTGGCCCTTTCCGCTATGAATTACAAATCTTGCGTCAAGAGCAGCTAGAGCAGTCGGAAGGTCAGCCGCAGGATCTGCATGGCACGAACTCCCCCCGATGGTCCCCTTGTTTCGAATCTGCTGGTCTCCAATCTTGCTTGCAGCGTCAGTCAGAATTGGGAAAAGTTTCTTGATAGATTGATTGTGCTCGAGAATGTCATGAATAGTCAGAGCGCCTATTCCCAGGTACTCCTTGTCTTCTCGAACGTACGAAAGATCTGAGAGGTTTGAAATATCAACCAGGGCAGATGGGGCGGCAAGTCTCAGTTTCATGAGTGCGAGAAGACTCTGACCGCCGGCGAGCACCTTTGCATCCTCTTTATCATGCAAGAGCTGGATCGCTTCACCGATTGAAGAGGCTGAATAATAATCAAATTTCTTTGGAGTCATTGAGAATGTTTTGATTCGAGGTCGCGCAAGAATATTTCAATATATCTGAACGTGTTTTCAGAGATAATAGCGTAAAGTGAAACACCTGTGCTCAGCTTTCTAGTTTACGCATGACTCTAGACTTCCTAGCCACCAAAAAGTTTGGGAAATTTTCAACTGACGAGGAGAACACTCTGCACTACGAAACCAAAAGGAAGCCACCGATTAGACCCCGCCGAGACGCTACCGTACCGTACGAGTGTCCCAACGGGCCTACTGCCAAGAAATGAAGCATGCGCTTGGATATGTTCTAAAAACAAGAAAGCGCTTTCATAGGAGCATCTAGACCACTACGCGGTGCGCACTTTCGGCAAACATTTGGAAGGAATTTCTAGGATATGACTTCGATATAGTATTCACGCAGGAAGGTCGCATTCACTGCCCACCTTTCCTAAAAGCAGCGAATGCAGCAATCGGCGATAAGATTCCGATTCTCAAAGCATCAATAGAAAAGGACGCCTGCGGTAGTCCTGCTGACAAATACAAAGTCACACGCACACCGACCACCATCTATTTTGGCGCCAATGGTAAGGAAAAGATGCGCGTGCCGATCGCCGGCAAGTCATGGGCTGAGATTCAAAAGTATCTAACGCATCTTGGTGGACATGCTGCATCCATGCCCAAAAAAGATGAAATCGAAACGGAATCTACATGGTTCGCGGATGCGACGCAAATCCATGCGGATGTCCGAAATACGCCACGATCATGTTCATTAATGTTTGAAAGATGTGCAGAATATGAATTTGTAATGTTCCAAACATGTTGTTAGGATGGTAAATTCATGGGTTTATAACATATTATCAAATGACCTCGAATTCAAGCACGAATTCAAGGGGATTTGAGAGCGCAGAAGAACGTGGTAATCGCATAGTCAGAGGCGTCTTAAACACATTATGTTGAGCGTTATGTGAACGCATCAAATGGTGATGAACGTCTACGCATCAAAAACATGGCTGTGGATGAGGCATATGCTGGAGGACGTGAAGTTAATGGGTTATTTGTCCACACAAATCATAGTTTCACAGCAGTTGCAATACTCAACTTCTCTAGGGGTCGTATCATGCGTTACCAGTCTGTGAACTTCGCATATTCCTATTGCCATTAGAACATCTTCAATATGACGGCTAGAAAAGCTCTATTGAAAGCATTCGGATCGTTTACTTTCATTATCGAAGCGCCAGTGGCATCTAGCAGCGCCCGTAACACCGGATCGGTTGACCCCAATTCATCTGTTAGAAGATGAACCATTGCAGCGGTCGCTGGGCCTTCTTCCAGATTACCATCCTTATCACTAAAATGCGCAAGAATCTCCATTGGGCTGTGCCGCGCTACTCGATGGTTCCAGCCATATGCAATACAAGATTGAACGCTCATTCGACGCTATGAGTGACGCTTTCGATCAAACCATGGATCACCACTTGTCAGCATAAGGATTCCATAAAGCATTATGTTGGGCATGAATGGTCATTTCCAAGCATCCCCCCGATTGCATCTTGCCAGCATCGAGAGCGTAAACCTTCTGATTTTACACGGGCAGCAACACAAACTGCAGCAACTCAGCGGACGTCGAAAACTGTGACCCATCCCGCGTCCGCGCCAGAAACTACACCTCACCATAGTCGAAATGCTCCACCGGAAGTCTGAGGGTTGTCTTCTCGCTTGTCGGACCAGCTCTTGCCAAGAGCCCCCCTTCGGCACCAAACGGCACCTCTATCATTGTGCTCTCCGGAGACTCCCGTTTCGCCTTACCGGATTCGATCCTTGAAGAAATTCGTAGAGAATCCTCTCCGCCATCGCAAGCACCATGCGAATCTGGGTGGATGGTACTGGAAACCTAGAGGGAAGAAGCGCAGCGTGTAGTACTCGGCGTGGAATTTGCCCTGGGAGCACGACGTCCATGCCAGATTTGCTGGTGCTTAAGAGTCGAAGTGCTTCCCTTCGGGTCCAGTCGCAGTCTCAGCCTCGCCTACCTGCTTCACGTCGTATCTCTCGTCGTACGAGGCGATTCTGGTCATGCTCGGGGTCGCAGATCTTTTGTTAACGAAAGATCATGCAAAAAACTCGCGATATATCCGGAAGCTCGCCCGGTTAAGTGGAGTAAGACTTGCGCTGCTACCCAGTGCGTCCGTGAGGCGCCTTAATCCTATAGACGAGAACCGGGCCGTCTCTTGCGCGAAGGAGCAGCGAACGCTCGTCCCCTCCTTCCTCATCGATTCCGCGGCGCTGACTGACCTGGGCATTTCGTTGACCTCCACGTAACTGAACAGTAACTGGAATATCGTCGTTCGCTCCCCAGCAGACCTTGAGAAAGAAAGAATCGAAGCGCATCCTGAAGCCCACCTTTTCCGGCCTTCCTGAACCTCGCTGGTACTGATTCACCAACCCTTCGCTTCAACTAGGACCGAGTAGGAGACGGTAGTCTGACGGCTGGTGCCATTCTTGTCCGAGGGCGAATAACGAATGCTGCACCTTCTCGAGAAGATGTAAATCGCCCGAAATCTGAATGGACTCGACGGCAGCGAGCGTCTGTCACGGAGCTCTTTAGTCCTGGCTCGAGTAAAAGTTCGGCGCACCAATGTCCTGCTCCTCCTTAGCAGGCTCATGCCAAAGATCTTGCTGCACTCTTCGCCACTAGCCCCTTCACTGAATGGCGAGTTATCTGAAACAGCGATGGGGGCTGGTTCAGAACTCAAGATAGAACGCGGAGAAGCTAAACAAACCCGCTTTGCTCCGGATAGTCGATGAGACAGTCCAGTGGCGAATCCTAGAAGGAGAGATGATGATGGAGTTAGTCGACTCTAGCGTTATGATAGGCACGAAATATGTCCACCGAAATATAGGATTGCGGTCTAGGCATTAGCTCGAAAGTGTAGATGCAAAGAGAGGAAGATTGAGAGAAACAACAAAAAGGATCCCCGTCAATAAGATAAAATGGGGAGACAATAGTTCACTGAACGTCACCACGAAAATCGATAACCGCGTCGTCTCAGCTCGAATTCAAGTTCTTGCTGCCTCGCCCTGATAACCTTGGCAAGTGCAAGCACGTCTGAGTCCGTCCATTGATTTAGTTCACCAGGAGTGAGAATTTTGGTTACTGCAAATGGAGAATCCAAGTAGTGATCAACCTTACTCGTAGCCTGAGACTCTCCCCCCGATCCAAGTCTCTTAACATATTCCGCCAGAGCGCTTCTCACTACGTTTGTAATGTCTGATCGGTTGTTCACCGCAATCTCCAATAACGCATCCATGATTGGTTTATCTTGTGAGCGAATGTTGATGGGAATGGTCCAACGCGGCTGCGGTGCCAATCGTGCTCTAGTCCTTCTTAGAAATTCTTGCGGTGCGTGCGTGCGCGCATGCAATTCGTCCTGGATAGAATAATTGCGGCGACCCTGAAACACTTCTCAACTTCATGATCATTCCAGACAAATTATTGTTGCCGCGATACTTTCTCCCCAGATTCCAGCATAATTGCTGTGCGTCGGGTATAGCTCGGATTCCAATAAGCTCCTTC
>DATNHH010000020.1:0-4756 GCA_035605055.1 Nitrososphaerales archaeon | reverse complement strand
ACTCCAATTTTCGAATGTATTGCGCGAGCTGTGGCAAAGAGTTCCATTCAGCTGACGACACGTTTTGCAGGTATTGTGGAAAACAGAGATACGTTCTTCCCGAAACTGGTGCTGCGTCCCGTGCAAAAACGCCGGATGTATCTTCCGAACTGAAACAAGCGACCAAGAAGCTTGCCGCATAAAACAAGTGGATCTGTCGAATTCATCTCTGGTCCGAAAATTCCCGAAGTCACAGCATGTCACTGAGAAAAAGTTTCTAAAAGAGCTTGACTCGACCGAGCTTGCAAGATCTCTTGAAAAGAGCTTGAAACCCCTAGGACTTGAGACCAGAGTAACCGTCACTGAAAAAGATCTCTATATCGAGATAGTCAAGACTAGATCGCCTAAATTAGTTTCGGGATTCGAAGATCCAGTGACTCTCAGGGTTCAGGCCGATCTGGGCTCTACGACCGTCTCTCTGGGTCGAGCGAGCTGGACTGATAAGGCAGTCGCGCAGAAGTTCGGATCAATTGTCTTTCTTCCGCTCTCGTTTACTCGTTCTAGGGGTTTGATTCAAGACAAGACTCTGGAGGTGATCTGGGGAGCGGTTGACGCTTTTGTCAATTCTTCAGATCGTGCCGTGGAAGAGATAATCATGGAGGGACATGGCCAGGCAGTGGATCCGCGACTTTTCGGCGGTAGATCTTACGAGATCGGAGTTTTCGAGTCTAGACTCAAAAGCACAATAGATGGACATACGAGAAATATTGCAATATCCGGCGAGCCTGGAATCGGCAAGTCTTCTCTTCTTCGAAAGTTTGAGCAGATAGCGATAGATAACAAATGCCTCACCGTCAGGCGCGAAATCGATCCTACGATAACTAATGTCAGAGAGCTTGCTAACTTTGTCTTGGAGGCACTAAGATCTGAGGCTTACAGGACATTATCTAGAAAAACCGAGGCATGGGACAAAACGAAGGATTTTCTTCGACGAAGGTCCATTTCCGTTTCGGGACCCGGGGTAGGTTCACTATCGGTAAGTGCGCCGTCGGAGGCTTCGACGTTCGTTCTTCAGGAATCTTTTTTCAAAGAAAGTATGCGCCTCTGGTCGCAGTTAATTCGGAGTGACGTGAAAGCTGTTGTCTTCCTTTTCGATGAGGCGGACCAACTCCAGAATATCGAGGGAGGTTGGCGTTTTCTAAAGTCTGTATTTACCCGAATATCAGAGGCCGAAGGCAAATTCATGCTAGCGGTCGCAGGCTCTTTGGATTTTTCAAAGAATGTGCCAAGCGGAACCAGTCTTTCAGAAGTTGTCGGCTCTTCGCCCATTGAGAGGTACTTGCAGCCGGTGATATTGAAGGAGATGACTGCCGAAGAAATTGATGACGTCCTTAGCAAAGCGATTCATCCTCGCGAAAGTATGATTTCCTCGGCGACGGCTGGTTTGATTTATGAGTTGAGTGGCGGGAATCCGTATCTTGCCCAGAACATAGCACTCGTCACAATCGGCCACTTCCCAGGTTCGAGCGAGATTACTCCTCGGATGGTAAATGCTGCTATCCAAGATAACTCGGGAAATCTCGCAAAGTTATTTTCCGACAGACTGGAAGGAAGAAGTGAGGATGAGAAGAAGATCCTATTGGGGCTGAGTCATTGGAAAGATTCCGTCAGCTCTCGTCAAGTTGGACTGAAACTGAAATTGTCAGACCGAAGTACTGTTTCTGCGATTTTAAGGCAACTAGTTCTGGATGGATTGGTTCGGGAACCATCCGAAGGCAAGTTCAAGCTGTTCAGCCCGTTGTTTGCCAGTTTTCTTATAGGAGATCTGAAAGTCGGAAATTGTGAAGCCTAAGACTAGACGAAAGAAAAAGTAAAAACTCCAGGAATCATTCTAGGACTATACCCAGAAACATGATTAAGAATCCAACTGCAGAAATTGCCACTTCTTGATACAGGCCTAGACCGATTTTTGTTGCTCCGAGATCACCTCCAATAATAACCGCAAGTCCGAGCAGAAATAATGGATACTTGAAGTCGTGCGGAAGAATGCGTTTCCCGTGATGTTGACGGCTCATGGCAAGTGATCCCTAAAAATGGAAAATCGTAAAGTCCATGTTCAAACCGGCACTTAAACCACGTAGATAAAGATCGACGAAGACAATAGTCAGCAGACTAATCCAAGCGAGGGCCTCGTGGTGGGAATTCCACCAACTCTGAACCCTCCAAAGTGAATTTCTGGCTCCGCCGGCGCGAGTGCAACTGTAGCAATCAATGTTTCCACCTATCAGATGGCGGAAAGCGTGGCAAGATAGCGTCCACCCAGTAAGAGTTAGGGCGTTAACCAGTAGTATCAGGCTCCCCAGCCTGAGTGAATCAAAGAAGACCAGTGACTCATAAAAGTCATAAAAAAAGAATGGCAAGATCAGGATTCCCGCATAGAGAAAATACCTGTGCAAGTTCTCAAACAGAAAGACTGCATTTTTTTCTCCAGTATACTTTCTGGTTGCCTTGTCATCGCGTTCTGGATTGTCGCAGGAGAGAGGGTGGTGAAAGAGATGCCTGTGATAGTCTTTTCTGTAGGCGTAGCAAGTCAACCGAAATAAGCCGGGAATCGGGACGATGAGAACCGTTGGACTATAGAATGGATCGATGTAACCGGTGATTGCGGCAACCGGATAAGTTATCAGAGCATAGCTACCGACAGCGAGAATCAGAATAAAAGTCCAAAGCCGCCAATTTGCTTCTACGAGCTCGTACGGGAAGAAGTATTGCCCAGCAGATTTCTCCAATTCTAATCGACGCGCCTGAAAAAAATCTTCGTCATCAATTATTATGCGTTGTCCCGAAGGAGTTTCTGATTTATTTGAGCTCAGAGATCAACATTGCTTAAATAGAATTATCTTAATCTTTCAATTTCATTTCACGAAAAAATGATTCTTGAGGAGAGTTTGGATTCAATTTGAGTTGGGGTACACTTGCCGGAGAAAAGAAAGTAGACACTGAGACAGAGGCACATCCGAGGCAACATAGGAGCTGTTTGCGGCTTGAAGGTCTCAATGCTCTAGTTACAGGTGCTGGGCGCGGATTTGGCTCATTGATCGCAAGAGCTCTTGCCGAAGAAGGAGCGAATGTAGTGGTTGCTTACAATACGTCAAAAGAGGGCGCAGAAAAACTGAGCGATGAGATAAAGAAAATGGGACGCAAGTCCGTGACGGCTAAGGTAGACATTACGAACTGGTCAGAAGTAAAATCGATGACTGAGAAGGTCTGGAAAGAATTCGGACCACTGGATCTTTTGGTGAACAATTCGGGCGATGTCTCAAACAAACAGATGTCTTGGAGACAGATTACGGAGGAAGCGATTGATCAGACATTGGCTGTCGACATCAAAGGTACACTTTTCATGCTCCATGAAGTTGGCTCGAGAATGCTCGAGAGAAAGCAGGGTACCGTAGTAAACGTCGCTTCAAACGTAATTGTGACAGGTAGTCCTCGGGCCCCGCAGTATGCTGCTTCGAAGTACGGTGTTATTGGATTGACAAAATCTTACGCACTCGCTTTTTCGCCTTGGGTCCGCGTCAATGCTGCTTGTCCCGGTTACATGGATACTGAAGCTACGACAAAGCGACCTGACTGGACACCTGAGCGGAGAAAGTACGTTGTTGATCACACGGCTTTGAAGAGGATTGGCAAGCCGGAGCATATAGTGCCAGTAATACTGTTTTTGGCGTCTGACGATTCAATCCATATGACCGGGAATATCGTAATCTGCGACGGCGGCTTCTCGATGCCCGGAGCTTGATTCTGAAATGTTCTAGACTTGATCTCGGCGATACCAGCAGGTAGATAACCTACTTTTTGTCCTAAGGATAGAACAATGAATATGGTTCAAGAAGAATCGAACTTACCGCAAGAAAGCGGCGAATCTCACATGGACATCATTGTCGAGCCCTGGAAAAAGCTCGTCATACATGAATTGCTGGAATACAAATTTGAAGATCTGGCAAAGCTGGTTGCGACTCAATCTGTACAGCAGGGAGGAACTGCGATCCCAACGATAAGTTGGGCGGAAGGAGTGGCGTTCTTGATTAGTCCCTTCCCAGACGAGAGCGAGGTCATCATTGAAGAGAAGCTGAAAGGAATCATACACTATAACACAGTTCTGTTTGCGCTGAAGCCTGGATTCGAAGCTGAGATATTCATGAGAGGATCTCAGATCAGAATAAATCTAATAGATGTGGGAACAAACGAGATATTCAAACTTCTTGCTGAAACCCTCAAGGACCACGCGAAGATCCCTGCTACAATAGCAGGAAACGCTTCTTCGAAGGTTCCGCAATCCGTGTCTGCCGGTTTGCAGTAGTAAAGCTCCAGATTATAAGAACGAAGAGAAACCACCTCGTTCGGTGGGTCTCACCTGAAAAATTCTCTCGTAGCTAAGATTCTGCTCGAGCTTGCGGACTATACCGAAGTTGAGGACGACCAGCCATATCGTGCGAGGGCCTACCGTCGTGCAGCCCAGACTATAGAATCTTATCCGGATCCTATCGAGAATTTGTGGGAGGAGAAGAAGCTCCAGGATCTTCCCGGAATCGGTGAGAATATTGAGAAGAAGATTGACGAAATCCTGCGAACCGGGAAACTCCAAGCCCTCGAAAAAGCGAAATCTCGAATCCCGGTCGATGTACCTTCTCTCATAAAGATAGAAGGTATCGGTCCGAAGACAGTGAAACTCCTTTACTCTCAGCTGAAGATCAGGAGCATCGACGATCTCGAG
>DATNHH010000019.1:0-4574 GCA_035605055.1 Nitrososphaerales archaeon | reverse complement strand
CTTATCGGGACAGCAATGTCTTCCCTAGCCACACTGGCCAGCGCTGTTCAGTCTGATCCGCTCAGTCTGATTGTATTGAGGTTCATCATCGGAGCAGGCCTCGCGCTAATGTTCACCCCGGGAGTTAGTTTGATTGCGAGTTACTATCCTTTCGGAAAGGAGGGATTTGGAGTTGGAACGTACGATGCCTTTTCTTTAACCGGAGGAATCTTCGCTTACATCGGAAACACAATCATTGCTTCTCTATTCAACTGGCGCATTGCTCTCGAGCTAAACGCGGCTGGAGGACTGGTGGTTGGGCTCGCGTTTCTCGCAATCTTGCCTAAAGAGTCAATCAGAGAGGATTTCAAAATTCATGTTCCGAAGATCAGAAACGTTCTTCTGGACCGATGGCTCCTAACGGTTGGTCTTTCTTTGCTCGGACTGGAATTCGCGAGCGCACTGGTGGGAAATTTCATGGTGTTTTATCTTTCGTCTGGGTTGCGTGAGAATCCCCTAGTCTCGGGAGTCATAGCAAGTCTTCTCCCAATTTCCGGAGTCGGGGCTTCTGTCATTTTCGGCAAGATATTCGACCGTACAAGGAAAATAAAACAGCTGATTCTTTACTTGGGGATTTTCACTGCCTTCGGGTTGGCTGTGAGTGCTCTAAATGATTTGACTGGCTCCGTTCTATCCACTTTACTTGTCGGACTTTTCAGCTCTGGCGGTTTCATAGTATGCGTTGCAGCCTCAAGGCAGGTCGGAAAGCATGAAACAGAGTATGAAGTGCTGGGAGTCAGCTGGGCGATTACGCTGTCACTATTGGGGAGCTTTTTCGGACCGATTTTTTTCTCCTACGCGGTGATTTTTGTCGGCTATGAGTTTGCCTGGATCTTTTCAAGTCTGATTTGCCTTGTATTCTTCGCGCCGCTAGTCGTTAGCTGGGCTAGGAAATATCCAAATCCCGAGCAAGTCGATAGCAATAAACTAGGTTAGCATTTTATACTGGAGACGAATTTGGTCTAAACAAGGGATTTTTCTAAATGTTTTGTCCAAAGTGCGGGAAACAAGTAAATGACGATGCAACTTTTTGTCCAAACTGTAGAGCTCAATTGAAGCCAACACCTAATTCGACGGCGCCGACATCGGCGCCTGCTGCTGCGCCAATGATGGCTAATACTGCCGGTGCCTGGGGACTTCCAATGCTGTTTACTGCACCATACGCGCCGGGGTATAAGATCGACAGGGTTCTGGGAATGACCTATGGAATAACTGTAAGATCAAGAGGGCTCGGTGGCAACATCATTGCCGGCTTGAGAACAATCGGTGGAGGGGAGATCAAAGAGTATACTGAACTCGCGCACCAAGCTCGGCAACAGGCACTTGACAGACTTCAGGAACATGCGCAGAGCATGGGTGCTAACGCGGTTATCAGTGTTAATTTTGACTCGACCGAAGTCGGCAATACTATGGATGAGATTATTGCTTTCGGTACTGCAGTGGTCATCTCACAGATGGCTGGAGACGGCCAACAATTTGTGAAATTGTCTTAACGCACGGTTACGCTCTTCGCTAGGTTTCGCGGCCTATCGGGGTCGTGCCCTAATATCACCGCTAGCTGATACGCGAGGATCTGGATTGGAATGATTTGACAGATGGGATTCAGCTCCTCGCTCTCCGGCACTTTTATGGGAAAGTCGAACACGTCAATCTTTGTCGGCCCGATGCCGATAAGATATCCTCCACGACTTTTTACCTCCATCGCATTCGAAAGAATCTTCGGTGCCGTATCCTTTGAGAAAAACACTATGATTGGAGTTCCCTTCCCTATGAGAGAGATGGGACCATGTTTCAACTCCCCTCCCGCGAAGGCTTCCGCGTGAATATACGAGACTTCCTTTATCTTCAGAGCCGCTTCCAGGGCGGTCGCATAGAGAGATCCTCTCCCGAGGACGAAAATATGTTCTGAAGTTGAGAGCCTGTCTGCTAGCTCCTTTATTTCATCTCTCATGTGCCGGGATGTCAAATTGAGAAGGACGTTCTCTAGAAACTTCAACTCACGGACACCCTCGTCATACCGCCCGGCCAAAGAGAAGGCAAGTAGGGTAAGTACCGCGAGTTGAGCGGTATACGTTTTCGTTGAAAGCACGGAGACCTCGGGTCCAGCGTTCAAGAATAATGACGTGTCCGCAAACTGCGTCGCAGAAGATCCCATCACATTAACGATTGAAATAATCTGACAACCCTTTTGCTTAGCCGTCTTTATCGCATCTAGCACGTCAATCGTCTCGCCGCTCTGTGTTACTGCGATAACGAGTGTGTCTTCTTTGAGAAAATCCTCGTACGCCGAAAATTCACTCGCCAGAACCGTGTTGATATGGAAAGACGCAAGCTTCGAAAATAGATAACTGGCTGAGAGACATGCATTATACGACGAGCCGCATCCGATAAGAAATACGCCGCGTGCTTTTCTTATCCGGGCTGTAATCTCTTCGATCGTCGCCCTGTCTTGGGAGGCGGCACTCTTGATAGTGTCTGCCTGTTCGAAGATCTCCTTGAGCATGAAGTGATCGAATTCGCCCTTCGCTGCGTGCTCTATGTCCCACGAGACGCTCTGAACAGGTCTCTCTACCCGTTTTCCTGTTCTAAAATCCAAAATCTCGTACTGGCGCGCTTCGCTCTTAAGCTTCGGCTGCCTGATTACAACGGTGTCACCATCGTAGAGATACACTACGTCTTTAGTTCGGTCGAGAAATGCTGGGATGTCGCTAGCAAGAAAGAAATCATTGTCTCGCCCGACTCCGAGTACCAAAGGCGAACCATTTTTTGAACCGACTATTGTTTTCGAGTCTCTGTCAATCACCACGATAGCAAAATTTCCCTCTAGGGACTGGAACGTGTTTAGCACCGCTTGAACAAAATCTACTCCGCGAATCCGCATCCAATACTCTATCATATTGGGGACAACCTCGGTGTCGGTCTCGCTGGAAAAATGGAAGCCTTGCGACACCAGCTGGGCCTTCAGGTCCTTGTAGTTCTCGACTATTCCATTGTGAATTACTGCTATTTTCTGGTTGTTGGAGATATGTGGGTGGGCATTTTCCTGAGTAACGCCACCATGAGTTGCCCACCTCGTGTGCGCGATTCCAATCGAACCTTTGAGATCGAGGAGATTTAGCCTGTTGTGAATCTCAAGAACTTTGCCAATATCCTTCTTTAGCTCAAACTGGTCATTGTAATTAATCGTTAAGATACCGGCTGAGTCGTATCCCCTGTATTCGAGCCGCTTCAGCCCTTCAAGCAGGATCGGGGCAGCATTTTCATCACCGGTGTAAGCTATTATTCCGCACATGATGAGGCAGATGAATGAATCTGGGCCTCTTTGATATATAACTGTAGTATTAGATTCGACGATATTCTGAACTCAAATCGGTATGAACATCTGTGTCACAAATCTATTATCACATAGTATCTTACTGAAATCAATTGAATTCTGGATAGACGGCTTTGAAATCAAAAATGGGTGACAATCCTAATTTTGATCCGGTCTTTTTGATCTCTCAATAGAGTCTTCGAATGTTATGGGGATCAGCGGCGGTGTCGATAGCGCGGTTGCAGCTTTTCCTGTATAAAAGATCTCACGCTTCTGATCGTGTATTGGGTTTACATTTATTCGAAGATTTTCATCGTGATTCGGTCAATCAAAAAGATTCAAAGCAGCTGGTCGACGAAGTGATTCGACTCAATCTGGCCAGCAGACACAAACGATCCTATCCCCCTATGGTATCCACATACTAAACAACATAAATTCATATTTGACGGATACTTCACGCGCGGGAGTCGTATCGGGTTCTGATGTATCTAATCTAGAATATTTCCTGAATCATTTGCGATCCTGAAAGGGAGTATGAAACTAGATTCTTATCCTATAAAGCTCGTTTCACCGAGATTTGAGAACAGAGTGAGGAAACCGAGATTAAACCCGAGTTCCACACTCAATATTGAAGATACTTAACATGAATCTACAAGTAGAGGTTCAGCAGCAACCAGAAAAGCAGCAAGAGATCCAGACTCGCGCAGTTAGGCGATCGAAGATGGAGATGCTCTGCGACACTCTCTCAGTGATTGCATCAGGCGAAACAGCTCCGACTAGGGTCATGTATCACGCCAACATGTCATGGATCGAGACAAAACGCTGCCTGAAAATCTTGATTGAACGAGAGCTGGTCCAGGTCAGAATGGAGCAAAAACGTGAATCTTACGAGCTTACTGAGAAAGGATTCGAGCTCGTTAGAACCTTCAACAACATCAGACAGGATTTGAACATCCTGCCAATCCGTTAGAATCATCCGGTCTCAGTTGATAGATTCAAACTCGGTGTCTCGACTCCCGAAATATCTTATTCAAATTTCTCTCAACTGGACTCCGGTTTTGAATTGGAAAGTATTCATGAAGATTCCAATGTTATATCTGCGATCGAAAATAGACCGATCGATTCCGCAACAACAGAAGTTCATGCTAAATCAGTCAGCAACGGCTCAGACCGGATGCCGGACATTCTCCGCCTGGAAATGCTCAGCCTGCTTCACACAAAA
>DATNHH010000018.1:0-4280 GCA_035605055.1 Nitrososphaerales archaeon | reverse complement strand
GACGGGGTCTCATCTAGGGATTTTGCAACCGAGGCAATTTATCTCTGCGCTCAAACAATGGTAGATTTGAGCCGACTAGTCGAAGAAATAATCCTTTGGACCACCAAGGAATTTTCCTACGCTGAAATATCCGACGCTTTCTCATCCACTTCAAGTATGATGCCTCAGAAGAAAAATGCAATCGTGCCAGAGATATTTAGAGCAAAGACGAGCCAGGTGCTCGGCGATCTGATGGGAGCAATGAGCCTTCTAAAGTCACTGCCGCTTAGTTACAATTTGGATCTGCAAGAACTCACAAGAAATCTCTGGAGCTCGACCGACAAGACGATTTCGTCGGTCTCAATCCTTTCAGAATTAATGAGCGAAATAGAATTCAACACGAAGAAAATGCTTGAATCTTCTATTTCCGACGAGTTCCTGTTTGCAACCGAGCTTGCGGACTATATGGTTCAGAAATTCAAAGTGCCGTTTCGCGAAGCTCATTCTAGAGTTGGAAAGCTTGTCAGGTACGCGATAGAGAAAGGGGCCGAACATTCTCAGCTCACCAGTATTGAGACCGCAGTCATTTCTGAAATTCTCGGGGTGAGTCTTAGTAACGAAGATTTCCTGTCTATAGTGAACCCAGCAAAGGTTCTGACCAAGAGAAAAGCAATCGGCGCACCAAATCCCAAAATGGTGTCGGAGGCTGCTAAAGCTCGATTGAAGGTTGTCGCAAAACATGTCGAGACCCTCTCTTCATTCAGGCGGGGAATAGAACGTGGAGAACATCTCTTGATTTCGGCGGAGAAGAAAATCAAGGGATCGATTCACGATGAGGAAGGAAGACGAATTTCGTTGTCGGAGGTGAAAGAGTAGAGAAATGGAAGCAAAGTGCCTAGAATGCGACGCAAAAGTTCGCGTCGCAGACGACGCAGTCGTGGGAGAAATCATTACTTGCCCGGATTGCGGAGCTGATTATGAAGTCGAGGCTCTCAACGACGGAACTGTCACTATCAAAATTGCAGAGAGCGTAAAGGAGGACTGGGGAGAGTAATTGATGCAGAAAAAACCAATCGGAATATTGTTTGACCGGGTAAGGTGGGAGGAGAAGGAGCTCGGGCGCCAGCTCGAGATCAGGGGCGTATCATATGATATGATCGACGCAAAATCTCAAGTCTTGGCACTTGACGATTCGGAGTTTTCTTCGCTACCGGAAACGGTTTTGGTTCGATGCGTGAGTTTCTATCGCGGCCTTAACGTTTCTTCCGTCTACGAGGCTCATGGCGTCCAAACTGTGAATTCGAGCAAGATTCTCGAAGTCTGCGGAAACAAGCTTCTCACCAGTCAAGTTCTGGCGAAGAACGGAGTTCCTACGCCGCGAACTGTCGTTGCCTTTTCAGTAGAATCTGCTATGCAGGCGGTGGATGAGATTGGCTTTCCTTGTGTAATGAAGCCAATAGTCGGGAGCTGGGGCAGACAGGTTGTTCCGATTAGAGACCGCGAGACGGCGGAGGCTCTGATAGAAATGCGCGAAATGCTGAATGATTCGATGCAGACTATATTTTACATTCAAGAGATGATCAAAAGACCTCCTCGAGATATCCGCTGCGTGGCTGTCGGAGAAGAAATCGTTGCATGCGTTTACAGGTACGCGTCAGCAGAGAATTGGAAGACTAACGTTGCTCTTGGAGGCCATTCGGAGCCCTGTAAGGTAACGCCTGAGCTGGAAGAAACGATCATGAAGACCGTGAAGGTGGTCGGTCAAGGAGTGTTGGGGATCGATTTGATGGAAAAATCTAGTTCAGAATTTGTAGTCCACGAGGTAAACGGAACGGTTGAGTTTAAGGGAGCCCAATCTGTGACTGATCAGAGTATTGCGGGAAGAATCGCAGATTATCTGACTTCAGGTAGATCGAGACTAGAAAATCAAGCCATTGACGCTTAACTTCGAGTGCAACTAATTGCTCTCGGGGAGAAATTTTTAATGTTTGAAGAGTGTTTTCATTCCTGATTTGTCTTCTACGGTTGTAAAGAGCGAGGCCGAGCTTTCAGAACAGAAGATGGTTGGGAAGAACATCAAGCCTCGCAAGGATCTTCAACTTGTCAAGGGGGCCGGCACTTACACCGATGACATGAAACTGCCAAACATGGTTTACGCCGCTTTTCTAAGAAGTCCTTACGCACACGCCAGAATCAGAAATATTGACGTAACGAAAGCTCTCGAATTACCTGGAGTGGTGTACGTCCTAACAGGTCGCGAAACCGCCCGGCAACTCGTGACCTGGATGGTAAAGCCGGGGTTAAGGACTGCTGAACGACTATCTCTCGCGACCGACAAGGTCAGATTCGTCGGTGAACCGGTTGTCGCAGTCGCAGCTATTTCTCGTGGAATAGCGGAAGACGCGGTCGAGCTTGTGGAAGTTGAGTACGAACCGCTTAGAGTTGTTGTAGATGCTGAAAAATCCCTTCAACCTGGAGCTCCCTTGCTCTACGAAGAATGGGGAGACAACGTAATTTTTCACGACGAGATGAAAAGCCCGGGTTCAAATCAGGCATTCGAGGAGGCTGACTATGTCTTTAGGGAGAGATTGGTTAGCAATAGGTATTCGCCCACACCTATGGAAACGCGAGCCATGCTAGCAAGTTTTGACAAGACCGAAAATAAGCTTACTATTTATGCTTCGACCCAGTTTCCGCACGCTCTTCGAACCTTCCTTGCTCAGACTCTCGACTTTCCCGAGAACAAGATCAGAGTGATAGCGCCCCATGTCGGAGGCGGTTTTGGAATAAAATCTGCAGTGTTCCAAGACGAAGTATCTACTGTGATTTTATCGATGAAACTTGGAAGGCCGGTAAAATGGTATGAGGATCGAAAGGAGCATCTGATGATTGCCGGTCACGAAAGGCAGCAGGTTCACTATGTGGAGTGCGCCGTGAAGAAAGACGGCACGCTCCTTGCAGTGAGAGACCGCGTTGTTGCGGATTTTGGTGTCTCTGGAACTTTTTGGACTGAAGTTCAGCCTGCGATGTTGACCGTCGCCTCGATACCTGGGCCGTACAAACTGAGGAACTATGATTTCGATCTTTGGTGCGTAGTTACAAACAAAGCTCCATGTGGCCCCCACAGGGGCTTCGGAAGGCCGGTTGCTGCCTATGTCATTGAAAGGATGATGGACATCATGGCAAAGAAGCTCGGTCTATCTCCCGTTGAAATCAGGATGAAAAATATGATAGATTCCAAGGACCTCCCTTGGACAACACCGATCGGGGTCACATACGACACGGGTAATTACAAGGAGGTTCTTCAGAGAACGATCAAACTCGCTGAGTACGAAAAACTGAGGAAGGATCAGGACAAAGCAAAACGCGATGGAAAGTTTATCGGCCTTGGAATCGCAACTTATGTTGAGTACACTGCGCCCGGATCATCAAGACTTCAGGGGGTGCTCGGGTGGTCGGTCGGAGGTTGGGAGTCATGTCACCTAACAGCTGACCCATCTGGAAAGATAACTGCTCAACTAGGAATGGCCGGTCAAGGGCAACCGCACGAAACTATTTTCGCGCAGGTGATTTCTGACAACCTGGGCGTAAGATTCAACGATATACTGGTCGAGGAGGGCGACACTCAGCACGCACCATATGGATTCGGGGCATGGGCTAGTCGAGGTACCGTTACAACCGGCGGCGCTTGCATAAAGGCGTCTAGAAAGCTGCGGGACAAGGTTCTGTTGATAGGTGCCCACATCCTAAAAGAGTCTCCCGAAGATTTGGAAATGAGGGAAAGCAAAATCTACTCAAGGGCTCATCCCGAAAAGTCTATTTCTTTCAGGGAAGCGGCGGATACTGCCCTAAGATTTTCCTCGAAGCTCCCCCAAGGGATGGAACCTGGGCTGGATGTCATCTCATTTTACGAGCCAGACGCCCCGACAACGTGCAGCTATGCAACACACCTTGTTCAGATCGAGGTGGATCCGGAGACTGGACTCGTCAAGTTATTGAAATATTACATCGTCGATGATAGCGGCGTTCTGATAAATCCGATGACCGCGCACGGGCAGGTGCACGGAGCTCTAGCGCACGGGATCGGCGGAGCGATGTTTGAAGATCTTGTCTACGGGGACGACGGACAGTTACTCTCCTCCACTTTCATTGACTACCTGTTACCTACAGCGGGAGAGATGCCGCAGGTGTATGTGGACTCGATTGAGACGCCATCTTTGACGCTCGGCGGGTTCAAGGGTCTTGGGGAAGGGGCGGCCATACCGACGGCTGGAGCGATTGCAAACGCGGTCGACGACGCG
>DATNHH010000017.1:0-4824 GCA_035605055.1 Nitrososphaerales archaeon | reverse complement strand
AGAGTTTCTCCATATGAATCCCTCATCGATCCCATCTTTGGTTTCTCGATTCTACTGAAGACTTCTGACAAATTACTAACTTCCTCCAACCAACATTTTCAACTCTTTCAGCGCAGCCTCTGGATTTTTCTGTCCAAACACAGAATTTCCCGTCACTAGTACACTCGCACCCCTCTCTGCAATCATTTTCGCATTGCTCTTATCCACGCCTCCGTCAACTTCAATCTCTGTTTCGCTTTTGTTCGGAAAAAGCTCACGAGCTGTGTCGATTTTGGGAAGAACTTCGGGCATGAATTTTTGCCCTGAGAATCCTGGATTCACCGTCATGACAGTAATCAAAGAAATTTCTCGACCAGAGAGATCAATTGAAGCTAACTCGGTCGCAGGTTTGAAGGCAACGCCTAATTTCGCATTGTAATCCTTTACTTTCTTTTCGATTCTCACAAGAGAGTCAGGAGTAAGAGTCTCTGCGTGAACTGTCATAATATCTCCTCCCGCCTGAAGGAATCGCTCGCACAAGAGTTCAGGATTGGAGATCATAAGATGACAATCCAGAGGAATTTTAGATGAATTACGGATCGCCTTTACGGCAGCCGGACCAAAGGTCAGATTCGGAGCGAACTGTCCATCCATAATGTCAACATGAATCCAATCTGCTCCCCACTCCTGCAATCGAGCAGCTTCCAAAGACAGATTCCCGTGGTCGCCGGCAGCAATCGAAGGAGCTATCTTGGTCATGCTATTACTTCATTTCTTTGATAAGTTTGCTAACTGTTTCTTTATCCGGAACCTTGCCGTGGTATTCGGGTGACCATTCCATGAACTCTACCCCTTTTCCCTTGATTGTGTGCGCTATTATGATAGTTGGGCGATTGCGAACCAGTTTCGCTCTTTCGAAGGCCCCCAGTATCTGATTAAAGTCATAGCCATCTACTTCCAGAACATTCCAGTTGAATGCCTTCCATTTGGAATTGAGTGGCTCAATGGGCATTATTTGTTCTGTGAGGCCGTCCTGCTGGATTCCATTTCGATCTACGATCGCAGTGATATTGTCCAATCCGTATTTGGAGGCACACATCGCTGCCTCCCATATCTGGCCCTCTTCCATTTCGCCGTCACCCATCATCACGTAAACTCGATAATCTTTCTTGTCAATTCTCGCCGCAAGAGCTTCGCCGATTGCAACTGAAAGCCCAACACCTTCTGAACCAGCGCACATTTCAACTCCGGGAGTTTTTTTCGTATCAGGGTGGCCTTGGAGCATACTGTTAATTTTGCGTAGAGTCTTTAGCTCTTCAATAGGGAAGTATCCTTGCTGAGCAAGGATTGAATAAAGTAGTGGGGCTGCATGTCCCTTCGAAAGAATGAATCTATCTCTGTCAGGCCACTTCGGATTTTTCGGGTCGTGATGCATGACTTGGAAGTAAAGAGCTACCACAAGCTCGACAGCAGAAAGCGAGCCGCCAGGGTGTCCTGATTTCGCTTCAGCGAGTGTTTGCAAAATCAGCTTTCTGGTGTTGTTAGAAATTTCCTCAAGCCGCTTTATCATTGCCTCATCATGCAATTCAACCACTCGTTGTGACCCCCCTCAAATGCGCTCTCGTAATCGCTTTTAGAGCTAACGTCTAACGGGAACTCGTACGATCTTATCTAGTATTTTTTCAGCGCCCTCAAGATTCTGCATAATGTCCTTAGAACTGACAACTATCGTGCCAGCTCGTTCACCTCTAATGGCCGCCGCTAGATTGCTCAGAGCTGCGCCTTCTACTGCATTCGCACTTGATGCTATCGAAAGGGCAAGAACAGATGTCATAGCATCACGGACTCCGACTGGCCTTGCGAATTCATTGGGCGGTAGCATGGGCGGAATCGTGGTCATATAGTTCTCTTCAAACACGGTGATGCCCCTTTCCGATCTTGTCAGAATAATTGCGCTACACTTTAGTCTGGTCGTGAGATTTGTGGCGATGTTCCTTAGGCCAGTTTCATTTAGAACTGAGATCCCGGTCGCGATGCTGGCTTCACGCTCATTTGATTTTACATAGTCTACTTCCCTGAAGTCAAGATAATGTTTGACCTTGGGCTGAGCAATTATTTTCTTTCCTGATTTTTTCGCAGAAGCGACGAGAGCGTCAATGAGATATGATGTGATAGTGCCTTTGTCGTAATCTGCGATTGCCAAAATGTCGCAATTTGCAATGAAACCATCTGCGTGTTTTATTAGCCGGTCGCTAAGCTCATAATCAATGTCCGACCTTACTTCTCGATCAACTCTTAGAACTTGAAAACCATTCACTATGTATCTTGTTTTCAAGGTGGTAGGACGCTTGAAGGATTCGATCCCGGAAACATCGACTCCAGAATCGGACAAAGCCTTGCGAATCCACTCGCCTTGGGAGTCTTCCCCAACAAATCCAAGGACTTGAGCTTTCCCGCCTAATGCCAAAACATTGTTTGCAAGATTACCAGCGCCACCGAGACTCAGTCGTTCTCCCTGAAGATCTCCAACAGGAACGGGAGCTTCCCGCGAAATCTTGCGCGCAATTATAGATTGATACCTATCAACCATCAGGTCGCCGACTACAAGGACCGATTTCCCGCTGAAATTGGATACTATTTCCTGCAGTCTTGTTTTCTCAAGAACGGCCAAATAGCTGCTCAAAAAGCTACGCTCTCTGAACCCGATTTAAAGATGACCTCATGCTGTTACGCGGAATGATTGAGGATCAAGAAGTCAAAAGAAAAACATGGCAAATGTCTGGTCAGTATCGTCGCGAGTTCTTCATTTTCCCAAAGGAGCTATTTCTAGATTGGGATCAGTCTGGGACGGCGATTCACTTCATCCCATACAATCTCAGTCTTTCTTCGGATAAAGGAGTTTTGGTTGCTTCAATTTCCAGACTGACCCCGAGATTAGGATCGCTTCCTTTCTGAGCAGATCCGCTCCCTTTAGATCGGTCTTTATGACGAATCCTCTTGAATTCTGGAAAAGAAATTTTGAATTCGCGGGCATTTGCTTTGGATAGTTCTTCAATAGAACGTACCTCTTCTTGGCCCTCATCTGATTAGATCCTCATACTGCTCTTTCATAGATGTTCTGCCGCCGAATCTGCTCTTCGGTTTCAATTTTACTCTGATTGGCTCTTCGTCAGATAGAGAAATCTCCGGATCATTTATGCTCTGTCTGTCTAGCCTAAGGTAAAGAGAGTCGTGTTCATCAAGAGATTTCTCGATTTCAGAAAGTATTGAGGATCTTGCGGTTTTCGTTAGGGACTTGAGGATTAAGTGTGAAACGGATTGAGCCCTCCGACCGATAATATGTGCTCTGACGGAAACTATCTCATTACCAAAATACCCGAGAATCCTCTCTTTTGTCATTTCTTCATCCTGGATACCTAATTTTGCCCGGATAGTTTCTAAGAGCCTAGGCTCATCCTCAGTGGAATGTATGAAGAAGGAAACAGTCACAGACGAGAATTCCAACGAAAACCTTCACGTTTCTGATAGAGCAGACTAAGTTTCTGCGGGTTGCTCAAAAATACATATCTGTAAGGAAAATTCTCTGTCTGATTGTAAGCCGAATGTCTAGCCGGAAATCCCAGCTGAAGGGCCTGAAAGTCGAAGATATTCTAAACGAGGAGTTAAGGAGGGAGATGGGCGTGGAGGAAGACCCGCAAACTGGAAGGTTGCGAATGAGCCAAAGGTTCGCTCGGATCAGCGAATGGGAGGATATCATGCATTCAGTTTACGAACTGCCAATTGAGCTCGAGGGATATGCGAAGAAAATAACCGAGCTTGATTCTTTGAAGGAGCTCGTCGACCGCCTCGCGAAGCAGGATTTCGATACAGTAAAGAGATCTGAGAGCAGAAAGAAACAGCTTCGTCAATTCGTTAAGACGATGAACATGTACTATAATCTCGTATTCTCAAAAGGACAAGAAAAAACCGGATACGGCGTTCTGATCTATTTTCCTAATCTGAGCAAGGAGGCCGAGAGGAGTTCGGGTATCGTGCTCGTTGAAAAGAAGACTATGAAAAATGGCAAATCCCAGACCAAATTCGAACGGGCAAAATTTGATGATTTTCTGATCGACGTAAAGCCCTACATCGAGATACTTGGAAATCTTTATCGTAAATCGCGTAAGCCTTGAGGCAAATCCTGTTTGATCTGCCTCGGAATAGAGAGTACCGCCCATACTTTTGGAGCGGGAATCTCAGACCTAGAAAATTCTCGATTTAGGATTCTTTCCGATACAAAGGATGTTTACAAAGCACCTGAAGGATCAGGGATCCATCCGAGAGAGGCTTCAAGGCATCATGTCGAGACCTGTTCAAGTGTTATCCAGGGTGCCCTTGAGAATGCTAAGATGAACGTGAAAGATCTCGATTTCATCGCTTATTCGGCCGGTCCGGGCCTCGGACCATGTTTGAGAGTTGGTGCAGTCGCAGCGAGGTCACTCGCTTCTTATTTTGGAAAGGAGATCGTTCCGACAAATCATGCGATAGGACACATCGAACTCGGGAGATGGCTGGGGGCTCTTCGAGATCCGCTTGTTTTACTAATTTCTGGAGGGCATACCGTCATTGCTGCAAGGAGCATCGAGGGTTGGAGGATCTACGGCGAGACGCTCGATTTGACCTTAGGACAACTTTTGGATCAATTAGGGCGACACTTCGGCCTTAGTTCGCCGGCGGGGGCAAAAATCGAGTCTCTAGCCTCACAGTTTGATCCAAAGAGAGAACGAATGCCGATCTTGCAGTACACGATCAAGGGTAATGACGTTTCGTATTCCGGTCTATTGTCCGCGTCGAAGGATATTTTTT
>DATNHH010000016.1:0-3251 GCA_035605055.1 Nitrososphaerales archaeon | reverse complement strand
CCAGCCCGATCAACTTCCGTCCTCCAGAATTCGGTTACGACCTCTCGCTCCACAGCTGCACTAAATACCTGAACGGGCACTCTGATATCGTCGCTGGCGCGGTGATAGGGAAATCAGAATTGGTCAAGAAAGTGAAGCACCGCCTAAATCATCTTGGCGGCAGCCTTGACCCCCACGCCTGTTTCCTGCTTCACCGCGGGATGAAAACTCTCGCCCTGAGGATGCGACAGCATAACGAGAGCGCCCTAAAGATAGCGAGTTTCCTAGAAGGTAGCGAAGCAGTTGAGAAAGTAAATTATCCTGGACTGGAAAGTCATCCCGATCATAAGCGTGCAAGCGAACTCTTCGACGGTTACAGTGGAATGATGAGTTTTGAACTAAAGGGAGGGAAGGCGGCGGCAATTAGTTTCATAAAGGGAGTCACGATCCCCATCGCCGCTCCAAGCTTGGGTGGGGTGGAGACTTTGATAACGACTCCGGCAACAACCGCTCATTCAGGAATGTCTTCCGAAGATCGACGGAAACTTGGTATTACTGATGGATTGATTCGGCTGTCCGTGGGCATCGAATCGTCTGAAGATATCATCGACGACTTTCAGATGGCGCTGGAATCGCTCGTGCCAAGGTTTCGATTTTCTTAATCAGATATAGTCCGCTATCTTCCGCAATGAACCTGGAAGAGTGTGCCGTAGGAAGGTGCGGTCTTCGGACGAAACTAGCCGAAGCCACTTGACACAGACCAGACACAAGAGCGCGTACAAAAGGGAGTATGGTATCAATGTCAGGACCCGAGAAGAGACGTAGAATGAAAGGAACAACACGATAACGAAAGGTATCAAAGCTGCGATGGTGCCCTTTACGTAAAAGCTAGATTTGTCCAGATTTCTCAAGTAAATTCTGGTGAGATAGAGCGACACAAACACCCCATCTAGATACACGGCGACCTTACTGGCGACCGCCCCAGCCAGACCAAAATGCGGTACCAATATTACCGCAACACCGATGTCTGTTGCAGCGGTGATCACACCGACGAGTATCACTTGGAGCGTCTTTCCGACAGCTTGGAGCAACACCAGAAGTATAGTTTGGATTGCGATGAAAACGTAGAATATTGCGACTAATTCTAGCGTCAATGATCCGGCAAGGTACGCTCCTCCAATAAAGAGCGCCAATAGCTGTGATGATACACTGGCAACCAATAGAGAAGCCGGCAGGACTGCCAGCGTTAGAATCCTGAATGCAAGCCTGATACCATAAGAAACATCTCCAAGACTTTTTTGTGAACTTGAAATCTCCGGGAAAAGCGCAGTTGTTAACGGACCTAGAGCAACGACTCCAAGCACGGTTGATATGCTGATTGCGGCCTGATATATTCCAAGAGAAGTTGGATTGAGGTATCCGCCGACGATGACGCTATCTGAGGAGGTCGCGATAACCGCGATGATTCCCGCCACACCCAAAGGCATCGCGTATCGCAAAATCGTGGAATAACTAAACGATCCGGTTGCGGTCGTTAGCTTCTTCCCGATCAGCATAAAGATCCAGAGAACCATTAGAGAGTAGAAAAATACCCACGCAAGAATAGGTATCCCGATGTTTCGATCGAAGTACAAGATCGCAGTCGAAACCAGAACCATGACCAGCCGAGACACAAAAATAATCTTTGCAAGTTGGACATACTTTTTCAATCCTTGTAAGATTCCCATGAAAGTATTGGCCATTGAAACAGAGAATATCCAGGCTCCCCCCAGGAGGAAAGTCCAAGTCCAACTGTTAGATTTCGTAAAATATTCTGAAAGTAGAGGAGAAATTGCTAGGTAAAACAGGGTCGTTACGACTGTCAGAACCAGGGAAAGCAAAACTGTCTTGCGGGCAACATCCCAGGAGGATTTCTCGTTATCATTCCAAAGTAATGCAACAAATCTCGTTGCAGCAAGATTCAATCCAAAGCCGGCAATTGTAGAGGCTATGCCCACAGTTACGAGAACCGCGCTGTAAATTCCATATTGGAATAGGGGAAACAAGCGTACAATCGCGAAGAGGAAAACAAAACCAAGAACACTGGTTGCCACGTTCTGGAGCGCAAGTAGACCCATTCCTTGAACGATGTTACGCGCCCGCTCGCCGTCTGGAGGATTTGATGCGCTGTCGGGCAATGGCGACAGACGAAGGCTATCGATTGGCGTTTAAAATACGATTGGCTTACTCGAAACACAGATGGAGCCCCGCGATAGAATTGGGGAATATCGGTCCGACTAGTATTTTCATACATAAATCCAATAACAATAAACGGAAGACATGTCTTCGAAAAGCAAAGAGTGATCCAAGGAGTATTTCAGTTCCCCGGACAATTGCTGCTGTCGTTCACGTCACCTTCTCCTCAGGTTACCTTTCTAATTGATCTGGTTGTTCTCGCTCTATCTGCACTAGTTTTCAGCTTGATTTTTGCTAGGTTGAAGCTCTCAATCGTTGCTGGGCAGATTCTTGGTGGGATGATCGTTGGCCCTTACGTTTTGGGAATTGTTGTCGAACCTCTTGTCTTGAACGAGCTATCCCAGGTCGGCGTCGTGCTTCTCCTGTTCATAATCGGACTGCAACTCGATCCTGCGCAGCTGAGGAGGATGCTCGTTGGAATTACTTCTCTTACACTCCTCGAAATAGGAGTCTCGTTTGCATTTGGTTTCCTAGCATCGTATCTCCTTCGGTTCAACTTGATCGAATCTATCATCTTCTCGATGGCTGCGAGCATCTCTAGTACCGCGATAATCGGGAGAATACTTCTTTCAAGGAGAATGCTTCAGAGTCCCGAATCTGGATTCATAATGGGGTTGAACGTCATAGAAGACATGATCGCGGTGATTTTTTTGATCCTTTTGTCTGCTATCACTTCATCAAACACTGTAGGTTTTCCCTATTTCATAATTGGAAATAGTCTTCCGTCGATTGGGTTTTTCGCAACATTAGAAGCGATTTTAGGCGGGCTTGGTCTCGTTGGACTCGCGTACGTTGTTTCTCATTACGTTGCTCCCCGGATCATTAATTATCTAAGTTACTATGAGGAGGAATACGAAGAGATACCATTCCTTTTCGCTCTCGGTCTGGGTTTCCTATTTGCGGCAATAGCTGCCTTGTTGGGATATTCACCAGGAACCGGAGCCTTCATAGTCGGGCTTTCTATCAGAGGGAAGCAATCAAAATTTCTCGTGAATAAGATAACGCCAATCAAAGATTTGTTCTTGGTCCTGTTCTTT
>DATNHH010000015.1:0-7023 GCA_035605055.1 Nitrososphaerales archaeon | reverse complement strand
GCCCGGTCACAAAGCTCATGTTGTCGGAAGCAAGAACGATGGAAACACGCGCGACCTCCTCGGGGTCTCCCCAGCGCTTCATGGGCGACTCTTGAGCAAGGATGTTCTGCTCCTGGACTGAAAGCTCGTTGAACGTCGCGGCAGTCTTTATGTTTCCAGGAGCTATCGCATAGGACCTTACGTTGTCCACCCCGTACTCCGCAGCAATTTCCTTCACCAGCCCACGAACGGCAGATTTTGCAACTGTGTAGGGCCCTCCCTTATTGTATCCGGAAATCGCGGGTGTTGATGAAAAGAGTATGATCACGCCGTGTTTCTGTTGAATCATCTGCGGGAGCACGCCTTTCGCCATCCTAAACGAGCCGAGGAGATCGACGTTTAGGACTTTCTCAAAATCGGAATCATTCAGCTCGTGGAGCGGCTTGTTCCATAACTCAGCCTGAAAGGGATAGCCCGCAGCGCAAACAAGAATATCGATCCCACCAAGGAGCCTTATTGCCTCACTCGCAATCGAACTGCCTTTCTGCGCATCAGAAACATCCCCTTGTAAGATCGCAACGTTAGATCCCCACTTTGAGCTGATTTCTTCGGCGAGCTGGTCTATGTCGCTTTTCGTGCGTGACACTAGGCAAAGTTCGGCCCCATTTTCAGCGTAAGCCAGAGAGACAGAACGTCCTATTCCTTTTCCAGCTCCGGTAATGAGGGTTTTCTTTCCTTTCAGTAAGGTCTGCCTTTCCAAATTAATCTAGGTCAAGTTCCTGGAGACTCTATATAATTTGGTTCCTTTTCTCCAGTCCAATTATTACATCGATAAACAAGGTACGAACGCTTGCTGTCAAACCTAATAACTGAAATTCAGCATGTTTGAGCTGAATCATGAAACCAAGAAGCATTGTAATGCTATCTGGGGGGTTGGATTCTGCAGTAGCACTTTTTTGGGCAATAGATAGAGGCCATGAGGTAGCGTCTCTAACCTTTGACTATTTTCACAGAAGTCGGCGCGAAATACAAGCCTGCATTGCCCTATCTAATTTTGTAAATTGCTCTAATAGAAGGATTAATCTTGAATTCCTGAAGGAAATTGATGACAGCAAGAAGGAGAATCGAAATGGAATGCTGTCAAAGGCGCAGAGTGCATATGTTCCCTGCAGAAACGTGATATATTACGGGATCGCCGCTTCATTTGCTGAGATTTCGAATGCTCGATACATCGTAGGCGGTCACAACAAGAACGATTCGGAGAACTTTCCAGACTCTTCTCAAAAGTTCTTTGATTCGTTTAACGAGACCGCAACAATTGGGAGATTCACTGGCGACCGGACTGGGAAAGTTATTCTGCCGTTTGCAAAGCTGGACAAAAGCGAAGTGATCAAACTTGGATCGCGTTTGAACGTGCCTTTTGAATTGACGTGGAGCTGCTACACCTCGAACAAAACGCCCTGTAAAAAGTGTCTCTCTTGCAAGTTGAGAGCCGAATCTTTCGAAATAGCAGGGCTGCAGGATCCTCTTGTGCTTAAGGAGCACTCATGAATTTTGCAAACTCTTCTCGAGTCATCTTTTGCAAAGTGTAGTTTCTTTCGAGTTGTTCTCCCAGCGTCGAGCTTGGTTTGTCACCATAGTCGTGTCCCGGATAGACTACCAGAGATCGATCCAACGAACGTAGTCTTTCGAAACTGTCGAATAGCAGATTCGCATCTCCGCCTGGAAGATCTACTCTTCCACATTCACCTATGAACAAAGTGTCGCCGGTAATGAGCCCAAAGTCATTAACCTGAATGCACATACTTTCAGGAGAATGTCCAGGAGTGTGGATGAATTTGAGTGAAATTGTATCTCCAATTGAAAGCGTCGAATTATCTTTAACTGCTATATCCTTCAAGGCTAAAGAAGATTCATGCATTATCACTTTAGCCCCGGTACGTTCCTTCACTTCAGGGTTCCCCTGAATGTGATCAAAGTGAGCATGGGTATTGATAATGTATTCAAGCCGAAGATTCTCATTTAGCAACCTTGAGCATAACGACTCAATTTCCCACGCTGGATCAAAAATGACGGCTCGAGAAGTAGTCCTGTCCGCCAAAAGATAAGAAAAATTCTTGTATGTACCTACGGGTATTTGCTCGAACAGTATCTTGGATTCGTTCATATGGGTATCCCAATATTTGCTACAAGAATTCGTCCGCAGATTTGTTTTGAATTCCCTACCTCGAACATTCCTACTTTGGGAGCATGCATCGTAATAGTGTAGTCAGATAGGACGACCGTACTTGCGATCCCAGAATCTGCCTCAAGCCCCGAAGGAACATCAACGCTGATTTTGATAGCCTCGCGTCTTTCGTTGATCATGTCTATAACTTGTCTAGGTAGGCCATGGATCGCGCCTCTAAAGCCAGTTCCAAAAATTCCTACAACTAAGATGTGGGCTTTATTCAAATGGTCACCGAATGATGCTAACATCGCTTCCGAATTGACTACGAATACCTCGACGGAGTGCAATTTCTTGAGTATGTTGAAATTAGATTTCGTTGATTCGCCTTTGAGATCATCTTCAGATCCAATTAGAGCAATCGAAACTTGAAAGAAATCAGTCCAATAAGCCAGGTGCCGAGCCGCAACAAATACATCGCCCCCATTGTTTCCAGTTCCTCCAACAAGTAATACGATGGTTCTCTTCGCTCCAATAGGATTGAATTGGTCAGAATTCTGAAAAATGAAATTGGCAATACTGCTTCCGGCATTCTCCATCATCAGATTCTTCGAAATTCCTAATCGTTCCCCATCATCTTCTAGTTCTTTCATTTTTGTCGTTGAAACGGCATTTCTCTCTTTTGCCTCCCAAAGCCCGCTCGTCAAAATATCCAATTAGGGTCTCTCAATTTGAAAGGAGTCATCAAAACTGATTTAATCATCTCGGCTAGAAAACCAAGAAACGTTTGAAAACAAATAGTTTGCCGGAACGCGAGGCACGTACCGTTCGAGAGTCTGCTCTTGAAAGTGTTCATCTGATGATGCCACAGGACGCTAACATTCAAGGCAATGTTTACGGAGGAACGATTATGAAGCTAATGGACGAGATTGCGGGTTCAGTAGCCGTCCTTCACTCTAGAAAAAATGCGGTTACTGCCTCTGTAGATCAAATGAGTTTCTACGATCCTGTCTACATTGGGAATCTGCTTATTTTGAAAGCAAGCGTAAACTATGTCGGGAACACATCAATGGAAATCGGGGTGAGAATCGAGGCCCGGGATTTGAGAACTGGAAATGTCGCTCATACGGGTTCATCCTACCTAACTTTTGTAGCTCTTGATGAATCGGGCAAACCCACACAAATCGCGAAGCTAATCCCTAAAACTCTAGCAGAAAAAAGAAGGTATGCAGAGGGAAAAGCCAGGAGGGAACATAGATTGTCCGGGACTGCCAAGTACAAGAGGAATGCCTAATTCACGATAAAAGATTCCTTGATTTCTGGTTCTTCAGAAAAGGATATTATGTTAGAGAATAGGGTAGTGATACCTCCTAATCACGTGTATCCTCCAACTTGGAATTCAGATGTTACTTTTGCGATGAAATTAAGAACGAGGAGCCATACTTTTTCGAGCTATCAAGCCAGAAAAAGGAACCTGTATGTAAAAGATGCCATGAAAAGATGGAGGTAGTAAGACGGCTCAAAGAGGAACCGGGGGAACGGAAGAAGTGACAGACATCTCGTTTGCTATTCTCTGTTTCCTCACAACAAGCTTCTGAAGCCTACCTCTTTTTTTGTAATACCAGATTTCAGCGATGCCGTCATAGGCGTCCGCCCATGACTTTAGGATCTCAGTTTCCCCTCTTTTCATTCTGGATGACCCGCTCTTGACTTGGATCAGACGAACCACGCCGTCTTTTGCCGCAAAAACATCCACTGGACCGTGCGACATTGCGCTCCGACTACAAAACCAGCCTTCAGCACGCAGGCTGTGCATTGTTTGGTACTCCCTGCTCCTTCCTCGCGTGTAGTTGGTCATCTGGGCGGCGAACCTCGGATTTGGTTGCTTATTATTCTTCGTCTTCTTCAGAAGGCGCGGGAGGTCTCGCGTCCGTTTCAGCATCGAGTTTCTCAACAGCCAACAGCTCAAACTTGTAAATGCTGTCCATGTCGAGGCTAAATTTTTCCTTGAGAAATGAAACTACCTTGGGATCAAGAGTGGCTTTGGAAGCTTTGAACTTGAACAAGTAGACTACTCCTAGTTCAAGAGTCTCGTTACTAATGTTTGGAGACAAATCCAAGGTCGCGATGTATCTCCCCTCTGGTAGCTTTTCATAGAATTGGACATCAACCTTCTTTTCATCTTTGTTGATATCAAGAATGTAACCTGAACCCGACCACTCTTCTTCATGATCGAATTTAGCATTGCGAATTTCTTCTGCCACCCACTTTGGTACGTTCTCCGTTGCCATAATCAAGCCACTAAGTCGGGAATAACGATCATTGTCCCTAATTTCAAGTTAAATAAAATTGTTGAATCGAAAATAAAATCAGGTTAAGCCCATACTGGGACTGGAGCTAAACAATTAAATCAAGTTTCGACTCGCTTAGAGAGTAGTATAGGATGATTTACTCGGGCATAGAATCCTCACTCTCAGAGGCTGGAAAGCTGTTTGAGACAACAGTTAGTCGACGAGAACAATTGATCAAGGAATCGAGGGAAGTTATTTCAATTTCTGCCAAATCAATTGTTTGTATCCACAATTCAAATTTCGACGAAGCAAAGAAACTTCAGAAGCAAGCGATTAGGAAATTGGAAGATCTTCGGGAAATTGCTGGTTCCGACATGGTACGCTACATTTTTCCATCTGAACAGGAACTAGTAGAGTGCTCAGTCGTTCTTGCCCTCTCGATCGGCGCTGACATTCCTTCGAGAAAACATCTGAAGGTCGAAAACAGCTCTTACATTTTGGGACTACTCGATTCGATAGGGGAACTGAAGAGAATGGTTTACGATACCATAAGGGTCGCAGATTTTGAAAAAGCAGAGAAATTATTCTCAATCATGCAGCAGCTGTATCTTTTGTTATCTCCTTTTTCAATTTACGATCACGTCGCGCAGGGAGTAAAGAGGAAACTGGATGTTGCAAGGATCCTAATTGAAGATACGCGAGGAACAGTCACTGAGGAAGCTAGACGTCGCGAGCTAATCAATGCAGTAGATCGATTATCTTTGCAGCTCGATCAGCAATCTAAGGCGAACTAGCAAGAAATGACTTGTTTCTCATATTTTTGTGTGAAAAAGACTGCAAGATGCTCCGGGATCGAATTGCAACACTATTTTCGATTGTTTGGATTCTGGCTCATGTATACGAAATAGAAAAAAAGAATTGAGAAGTCTTGTTGAAAGCCTCTTACATTCCAACTTTGTTAGAACTTCTGGAGCTTGGAGCTAAGGATCGTCCTGTGTCTATAACTACAAGCGAGCTTGGAAAAAAACTGGGAAAATCGCAACAACTGGCCTCGAAACACTTGGAGGAAATGGAGAAAGAAGGCATTGTCGAGAGAATCAGGAGCGGCGGAAAGACTTACGTGAAACTTACGAAGAAGGGTGTTTCTTCAGGGGCAGCACTGCATTCGTCATTGTCAAGGGTATTCGCGAAAGAAGAACAATTGAACTTAGTCGGAACTGTCTTTTCGGGGCTAGGCGAAGGCGCCTATTATATCTCCTTGAAAGGCTATAAGAGGCAATTCATTACGAAACTCGGTTTTGAACCATTCCCTGGAACAATGAATTTACGCCTTGACTCTCCAATTTACAGAAAGATTCGCCGTGATCTAGGATCGATGAAGGAAATCCACATCGATGGTTTCAAAGATGGTAAGAGGACATTTGGTGGAGCCGAATGTTTCAAGGCATTGTTAAATGGAAAAGTCGAAGGAGCCGTTCTAGTCATCGAACGAACAACACATGACGACACGGTTTTGGAGATAATTTCTCCAGTGAATCTACGAGAACACTTCAAGCTAAAAGACGGGGATGAATTGAAAGTGATGATTTCCTTAGGAAACTCAAATGCTGCTTAGCGAATCTGGATTTCTGTTAATTATTGAAGTAGTTTTGATGTTCGGGCTAGTACTTTCCAATCTCACGACTTTAGTTGATAATCCATATCTTTGGATTTCTTCTGAAAACTTTGCTTCGCTGTGGAACTGATCATACCCCAACGCGATTATGTCGGGTTTCAAAAGAAGAACAGTTTCGAAAATATCTGTCTCACTTCCAAGAACAGCTGCATCCACCATCCGCAGAGCAGAGACGAGCTCCTTCCGAAGAATTTCGCTATGTTGTGGCTTGCGTCTTTTGTTTCTTTCGTAAGTCGAATCTCGAGCCACTGAGACCATCAAGACGTCGCCAAGCGACTTTGCTTGCTTTAGAGTTTCGATATGACCGGGATGAATAATGTCAAATGAACCTCCGGCCATCACCACGACTATCGTCGTTCTGCCTGATTCTGTAAGTTGTGGCTTGCTCTCGACGTTTTGGATTAGACCTTTCTTTTCTAGGTCAGCCAGTTCTCCTTTCAAGTTGTCGTAATCAGTCAACAACATCTCTGTCAAGAAATCAATCGGAGAGTTATCATTGCTCACAAATTGCAAAGCGTAGATCTTAGCAAGCAAATACACACTTCGAACGTCAAGTTGCAACTTAGGAAACTAGTCAAGTTGTTTTTCGTACCATTCCTTAAACATGCTTGTTAAACCAAGGAAACGAAAACCGAAATATAAATGCCAAAAATCAATCCAGCAACCACAATCATCAGAACGGCGAAGTCCGTTTTTGAGAGGGCTGGTCTGTATAACGAAGTCGGTTTCTTAGTTGCTCCATAAGCCCTTGAATCCATAGCTTCTGCAAGGTCTAGGCTTCTATTCAATGCAACCGCTATCAGAGGTACAATGATCGGTATCGAATTTCTGAGTCTTCTTACGAAATTACCCTTGTCAAATTCAAGTCCCCTTGAACGCTGTGCATCCATAATCTGGAGCGCATCGAGCAT
>DATNHH010000014.1:0-15389 GCA_035605055.1 Nitrososphaerales archaeon | reverse complement strand
GACAGGAGTAGAACGAAAACTATGCTCGCTGCCATGCCGTGGATTAGGTGGCTAGCGGTTACCTTCCAAGAGGCTTTAGGCTCCCTATTCTCGCCATCAACAGAGATTATCCCAAGGACAGAAAGTGTTACCCAATTCATTTGCCATTCTGACACGCCGCTCATTCCCCACCGTCTCCAAAAGAGAGACTCAACGAGAGTCATGAATGTCGCGCTCACCATCCCAAAAAAGGCTGCCACTAGTAAAATCGTGGGCGTCATTCTACTCTCCAACTCTGAAATTATTGAATAAAACGTTAGGCCCCGCGACTATTTGATTGACGATGTACAACTGTGTACTGATATACAGTTGAGCTAATTAGCTGACCCTTACAGTAGTAAACAAACGGCCGCAAGTCCCAAGCATTTCGCCGAAACCTATTTTTCTATGTTAATTGTGAAGAAAAGGATCACTATTGAATGCCTTTACTGCGTTACACGTTATCTTTTACAAACTCTCAGGCGGCCGGATCGGAGGGACTTTCAGGGGCGCACCGGTTGTGCTCTTGTCAACAATAGGTCGAAAGACTGGAAAACGTCGAACCACTCCACTGCTCTATATCATTGATGACAAGAGTTATGCTGTGGTCGCTTCAAATGGAGGTCGAGATAGTTATCCTTCATGGTGGACAAACTTGAGAAAAAGCCCCGATGCCGAGATCCAGATCAAAAAGGAAAAGAAAAAAGTTAGAGCTGAGCAGGCTTCAGACGATGAAAAGGCAAGGCTCTGGCCATTGCTTACCAAAATGTATCCGACTTACGATGATTATCAAAAGAAAACCTCTAGAAAGATCCCTGTGGTAGTACTCAAACCGACCTAAGTCATTTGCCTTCCGTCTCGGGTTGAACCTGCTTATTTTGTGAAGTCATCTGCTCTGACTTTTTTGCCTTAGATGCCCTAAATTTCAAGGACAATAGCGAAAGTATAAGCACAACGACTGCAAGTCCGATCGCAAAACGAATTGTGTACGACCAGAGGACCCACTCCTGACCGGCGCTACCAAGTATCAAGTATTGATATGCATCCGACACTGTCGGAGAACAGCTAGAGGCGGGTGCACCGAGGCACAGACGAGTCTCTACGTCAATGAACAAGTTTGCAACGTAAAAAATCGGCCAGACTATTCCACCAAGCGATTTGAAAATCAGATTTCCAGGCTTTACGAACAAGAAAATTGCAGCGATCAGGTCGGCAGCAGCTATTACCCAGTTCAGCTCTGCGTGGATGGGACTGATTTGAGTAAGGTTCGTGTCGTAAAGGCCGATGTACACGTTGACCCCAAAAACCCCGAGCATCAACACTCCGCCGACCCGGGTAAGCAAGTTTCCGACGTTCAAGATAATCCCTTCAGAAAAAGTATCCCGTCAAATAAGTTTGGCGGGCTAACCTGAACTCGTGCTGGCGCTCCTCGTTGCATTAGAGGGTATAATGATCGTCGGGAGGTTCACGACAAACCAAGTACCGAATTTATCCTGACCATTTGTTTCGCCAACCGCCTTGTCTCCGGCGAAAGTGTACAGAGGCCAGCCTTGGTAGCTCAGCTGCTTTGTTCCATCCGTTCTGGAGATTGTGCCGAAGCTGGATGCATTAACGCCCGGAGGAAGCGTCAAACTGCTGGAAGAGCCATGGAAAGCGGGCCAAAATGTTGCGCACTGTCCATAACAGGAACTTGTGCCACTATTTTGTGTGTCGTTTGTGAATAAGTAAAGTGTCCATCCTGAAGCGTTCGTAAGGAAAGTTCCGAGAGGAGATTTGTACGCAATGGCAACTGTAAACCCTCCAGCACCTGTTGATGTGCCAGATTGACTTCCAACTGTCACAGTTGTCGTTTGTACTCCTCCACCGGCCGCTGTTGTCGTTTGAACCGTAGTCAGTACTGAAGTATGAGTAACGGAAGTAGGAGACGCCACCAGATAACCGGTGGAAGCTATGAAAACTATAGCGAGAACCGCGAATACTACGGAAAGTGTCTTGAAGTTGGTCATGGATTCGCTAAGAATGGCATTTTCTTATATCAAGGTTTGTCCAAATCTATGAAACTTTATTACTACGATTGCAATAGTAGAAAATAAGTTTTCCATGACGCGGAAAACAGGTTAAAGATCAGAGCGTGACCTTGAGTAAAGCTATGAGGCCGGCAAATTCGAAAACCGCGATAAGGTCGAGCACTGGATATAGCTGCCAGGAGTAAAATTCGATCATGAAGAGGTACGACGACATCGTTATCAGATTCTGCATCAATAGCAATGCGGCGAATATGATCAAACCGAAAGTGTACCTTGCATGAGTCTTTACAATGATCCTCAAGTAGAGATAGAGAAGGCCGAGAAGGAGTGCCGAGTTAAGAAATGAAAAAAGTGTGCCGAGTTAAGAAATGAAAAAAGTGTGGCCATCACTACGAACGGATACATGCGCAGGGCTCTTACTTTTTGAACAAGACTTTAACCGTTCTTCCAAATTATGTCAACTGATTCCAGGATCCGGATCAATCTGATGCCCGACGATCCTGAACTGCGTCGGCTGCTTTGGTTCCTTCTGGGAGGGAAAAGGGGAGGCGAAAACCGGGCGCGAATAATTCAGATCGTCAGAGTTAGACCGAAGAACATTAATCAGCTCGCAAATGAACTCGAGCTGCAATACAAAGCGGTCCAGCATCATGTTCGCGTCCTAGTTAGCAGTTCCCTTCTAGTCCCGTCGGGAGAAAGATACGGCACGATCTTCATGCTGAGCCCTTGGTTTGAGCTCCACATGGAGATATTCGAAGAAGTTTGCGAGAAAATCGGCTTCAAGAAGCTCGTAAAGCCGCAGTGAGGTAATGCGATGTCAGGAAAATTCGTGGATAGGTTTACCGGCAGAGCGGAAGCGTACTCGAAGTACAGACCGACCTATCCGCGAGAAATTATCGACATACTGAACACGCAAATTGGATTCAACAAGGACAAGATCGTCGCGGATGTTGGATCCGGCACCGGAATTTTAACCAAGACGTTTCTCGATAATGGGAACCGCGTTTTTGGAATCGAACCCAACGATGAAATGAGATCGTTTGCCGAGAAAAAACTCTCCCTCCACGATAATTTTGTCAGTGTGAATCGATCAGCCGAAAGCACTGGTCTTCCGTCCAGTAGCATCGACCTCGTGACTGCTGGCCAGGCACTTCACTGGTTTGACCCCGACCAGTCCCGGAGAGAGTTTGCGCGGATTCTCAAACCAACTGGGTACGTGATGATAGTTTACAATGAAAGGGGGAAGGGAGACGGCGGCGTGATGGATGACTATGAAAAGTTGATCAACAAAAATGCGACGACGAGTGTAATCCCCGACATCGACGCGGAATACCTCGTGAAATTCTTCAACAGCAAGAATTACAGGGAATTCACTGTTCCAAACAAACAGGTACTTGATTTCGACGCTCTTGTGGGGCGCGCTGCCTCAGCCTCGTACCTCCCATCGAAGAACGATCCCGGCTATGAGATCATGAAGCAAGATCTCAGAAAAGTTTTCGATGCGCACCAGAGAGAGGGTCTGATTACGCTGATTTACGAGACAACAATTTTTCTGGGACAAATTATTCCTTGAGGAAATTAAGCTAGTCCGCAATCGAGAAATAATCGATGGTGTGTTCAGCTGGATCATGAAGAACTCTGATCCCGAAGATTCAATTCGAAAAGTGGTTTACGATTTCGTAGATGCGTGGAATCGCCACGACACCCATGCCTTCGCTTCAGTTTTTGCAGAAGAATCCTACTTTTCGAACGTGGGTCGGTATGACTGCAAAGGGGAGGCTCGCTATCGAGAACTTTCACGGTCCTGCCTTTGAGTCAGTTTTCAGAAACAGTAATCAAACAATCGAGGATATCAACATCAGACTCGTCAATCCCTCAATTGCGTCTGTGGACCTACTGTGGAGTATGACAGGGGCTCTGGATCGTGCAGGCAATCCACGTTCCCTGAGGAAGGGATTAATCAATTTCTTCATGACCACCGAAAATGATCGATGGTTCATCAAAATGATGTACTACATCGAATTTCAAGCTGCATCATCGGAAAAATAGCAGAACTTGAAGGGAGACCCGAACCAATTATTCCGGGGCATATCCGGAATACATCTTTTTAGAAACACGATTAATTTCGAAATTCTTGTCGTCGAAACTTATATGCCCTTAAATTTCGTGCAATTGTAGACACTCCCATGGCGGCTGATGTTCCGTCCGGTATTGTCACTGGCAGTAATAGAAGACTTGCAGCGATAATGTTCACGGACATTGCAGGGTTTACTCAAGCTGCACAGGTAGACGAAGCTCAGGCTCTTAGAATGCTTTCCGAGCATAATCGTCTTACACGCCAAGTGCTACGGGAGTATGAAGGCCGGGAAGTGAAAACGATTGGTGATTCATTCTTGGTGGAATTTTCAAGTGCACTGCAAGCAGTTAGATGCGCAATCGCGATACAGCAGGTGATCCATGAGCGAAATTCTAAGCTTCCAGAAAAAGAGAAAATCGGTCTTCGAATCGGCGTGCATTTGGGGGACGTTGTAGGAGATGGACAGGACATACTCGGAGACGCGGTAAATGTCTCTTCACGCATACAGTCTCTGGCAGAGCCCGGGGGAATCTGCATTTCGCAACAGGTCTATGATCAAATTGGGAACAAGATTAATGCCAATTTCGAGCTGATTAAGAACGCTCCCCTCAAGAATGTTAATCAACAGATCAACGTCTATCGGCTCGCTGTGTCGCAGGAGAAGCGAGGGGCGGAGATTATCGAGCCTGACAGACACAGGGTCGCGGTTCTCCCACTTCAAAACATGAGTCCCGATCCTAACGACGAATATTTTGCTGATGGAATGACTGAAGAGTTGATCACGGTACTTTCAGGAGTTCGGGAGCTTACTGTCATCGCACGTACTTCGATAATGCAGTACAAGAGTTCTCCAAAAAGAGCCTCGGAGATCGGCAGGGATCTTTTAGTTGGAACTCTCATTGAGGGAAGCGTAAGGAAAGCTGCAAACAAAGTTAGAATAGCCGTGCAGTTGATCGATGCAAGCAGTGAGGGCCATCTCTGGGCTCAGAGCTACGATAGGACCATGGATGACATCTTTGCGATCCAGAGCGAAATAGCAGAGAAAGTTGCAGATGCCCTAAGAATTAGGTTGATAGGGTCGGAGAAGAAAAAACTTGAGACAAAACGCACCGAGAGCGTGGAAGCATTCACACTCTATCTCAAAGGGCGCCATTTCTGGAATGAGAGGAGTCAATCTGGATTGATGAAGGCGATCGGGTATTTCGAAGAAGCGGTGAAGCGAGATCCAAGATTTGCTCTCGGTTACGCTGGACTTGCTGATTGTTATTTCGTCTTGCACAGCAATTCTACCGCCAAGGTCGAGGGAGGTTACATGAAATCGACGGAGTTTGTCCTTAAGGCACTCACCCTCGATTCAGATCTTGCGGAGGCTCATGCAACTTTGGCTGCCTTGTTGTTTTATGATCAGCACGACTTTGAGAAATCTGAGACACAGTTCAGGAAGGCTATTGAAATAAACCCCAATTACGCGACCGCGCATCAATGGTTCGCGCATCTGCTCGCAAGCATGACTAGAATTCCCGAAGCAATGCGGGAGATTAGAAAGGCACTCGAGCTTGATCCACTGTCGCCGATAATCAACTGTAATGTTGGTGATGGTAAATATTACTCGGGCGTTGCAAAGGTGGCGCTTGAATACTACACTCGGGCCTTGGAAGTTGCTCCGGGTTTCGGGCCCGCGTATTCAAGCCAGATACAACCTCTTTGCTACTTGAAAATGTTTGCCGAGGCTCAAAGCTGTGCGAATGAACTAGAGAAACTTGGAAATCCTCTACAAGCAAAACTGTATCGAGCGTACATATTTGCCCACATGGGAGAGTTTGAGAAATCTCGTAAGCTACTCGCTGAGTTGGAAGAGGAGAACACAAACGGGTCTGTCCCGATGTATCACCTCGCACTTGCATACTTTGTGCTAGGTGACATTGACAGGGCGTTTAGTTTCATGCAAAAATCAAATGATAATCGCGAGTATGATGTCCTTAACATGAAGATCGATCGCGAGCTCGATCGAGTTCGCTCGGATTCTAGATACATCGATTTGATCAAACGTCTCGGATTCGAGTGACTACATGTTGAACAGCGGATTCACGTGAAGGTTTCCCACCGTTGTAACTGTCTTTTTCAGACGCATAACTCGTTTCGTAAAGTGTTCTTGACAGTCACTGAAAGGCACCCTCGCGACCGTCGGGTCTGACTTACCGAGCTTCTGACATGTCTTGCAAAAGTTTGGGTCGTATCCTCCTTCTGGTTTCTTCTTCGTCCCGGGAAGTTTCATTACAATGTCCAGAGCAGTTTTGAAATTTAGACCGGGGCATACCGGGATGCCGAAATTCTTCACTATCTCCCGGCCGATGGCCCTATCGACAAGCAGGGTGCCAACCTTGAAAAACTGGGACATTGCCTCAGTAAATTCCTCGGGTCGTTCGAGAATCTCGTTCTTACTGAGCTTATGGGAGAGCATCATTTCAGAGTAAAAGATCTGTTCAACATTGGACCCAACCGTGTCGAGCCCTTTGCTTATTCCATCCAGGATCCCGCTTCCGATATCTCCCATTTCATACATAAGAACTTGAGACAAGTTTACACCGAATCATGGGATGCGATATAGCGAATATTGAGTGTGACGGAGTTAGAATACGAACAGCTACTCAAATTCGGAAGGGTACTCTCACTGTACCGTACCAGCATTCCTAACGATTGTTTGTGATCAGCCTGGGGTTGGACTTCGGGGCGGCCTCTGTTTCGCCATTTCCAGCTTAACCTAACGCAAATTAGATATCATCACGGCCAATTAACTGTACCTAAGAACAAGACAACTAGAAATTCCCTTCTTCATTGGGGCGGCGTGATTGTCCGAAGCTTGTACGGCTTTTCCAGCCTCTCCATTTCCTCTTTGGTCAGACGAATCTCCATGGCTTCTATCGCCTCCTCGAGGTGGTGCATTTTCGTCACCCCAACAATGGGGGAGGTGACGAAATCTTTGTTCAGTACCCATGCCAGAGCGATCTGGGAGGAAGAAACTCCCTTTTCCTTGGCGACCTGTTCAACGGCGTCGAGTACGTCGAAATCCTCGGGACGGAAAAATCTTGGACCGAATGGCTTGTCCGATCTGTACCTCGGAGAGTCTGGTGTCTCGCCCCTCCTGTACTTTCCAGTGAGAAAACCTCGCGCGAGTGGGCTCCACGGAAGCATCGCAATCTTTTGATCTTTGAGGAGCGGAATCACTTCTCGTTCCTCCTCCCTGTAACAGAGGTTGTACTGGTCCTGCATACTGACAAACTCCGCCACACCAAGCAGCCTGCTCGTGAAAATTGCCTTTGCAAACTGCCACGCGTACATGGTCGAGCCGCCTATGTAGAGGATCTTCCCGTCGTGAACCAGATCGTCCAGTGCGATTAGGGTCTCTTCGACTGGGGTCTCGTAGTCATAGCGATGAGTCTGGAGGAGATCGATATGGTCAGTCTGCAGTCGATGGAGAGTTCTTTCGATTTCGCGAAAGATGTGATATCTGGAGAGCCCGCGATCGTTGGAGCCCTCACCAACGGGAAAGTACAGTTTTGTTGCAAGGACGATGTCATTTCTACGTTCCTTGAGAATAGCACCCAGAATTTCCTCCGATCTCCCCGCCGAGTAAAGATTTGCAGTGTCAATGAAATTTATTCCGAGGTCGAGGGCGCGGTCGATGATTTTCTTTGCTTCTTCAATCTCGATCATCCACTCCTCGGAATTTCCAAAACCCATCGTGCCCAGACATATCTTTGATACCTTTAGTCCAGTGTTGCCCAAGTTGACGTAGCGCATGATCTACTAACCTGCCTACCCGAAGAATGAGGTTAAGACTTTCTATTTGATTCGGATCGTTTTTGAAAAGAGTTGACTCGAGAGTCCCTAGATTTCAATCGAGGAAGAGGTTTTTGATCCTTCTGCCATTTCATTCAGCTCCCGAAGCTCTGCCCACAGTACTTCTCTGCTTGCAGGATCCAGTGGAGGGTACGGAGCTCGCGGCGGGCCGGCGGAAAGTCCATTGAATCCTGCGCACGCTTTCAACCACGCGACTTCGTTTTCAGATGTCAAATTTCTGAAAAGGTTTGAAAATTTTACGTGGTAGGGTATTGCTCGTTTAATGTCCCTCTTCATACACGCATCGAAAAATTCCAGGGTGGCTTTGGGTACTCCAGGACCTGCCATCGACACTATACCATTTGCTCCCAGAAGAGAATCGCCAAAGAGCCAGTTTTCGCCCCCCGGAAAAACATTGATTCGTTTTGAGATTCGGCTGACCACTCTTGACCGGTGCAAGACCTCGTTGTTTGATTCTTTCACTGCCTTGATCCGATCGAGTTCCATGAGTCGGTCCCAAAACTCTGCGGTGATGTTGAACCTGAAGGAGAATGGATTATTGTAGAGCATTATCTGAGTATCATTCGCCGCATCGTTCACCGCCCGAAAGTGCGCGTACGCGGCTTCTTCTGTGCAGGGGATTAGGTATGGGAGCCCGACCATGACTCCGTCAGCACCGGCGTCTTCTGCATATTTGGTGCGGATGATGCACTCTCTGGTGTTGTGAAATGTCGTGCCGAACACGCAGGCAATTTTTCTTGTTTCGTTTCGGGCGACATCAACTACTTGTTTGAATTCATCAAAGTTCAGGGCGTAAAATTCTCCCATGCAGCCAAAGGAAACGTATCCCTGTACCCCAGCTTCTTCATATGTGTGAATATTATTTTTGAGACCTTCAAGATCGAGATCCTGATTTTTCTTCAGGACGAGAGGCATCAACGGAAAAACTCCCTTCAATTCTTTTAGCGCCAAGTAACTGGAATCCCTTTCAGAGGGAGACTGTAAGGTTTTCTTTTATTATTGTTGTTTCCCCGGAGAATCCAAGCTAATTCATACTGTCACAAAAACGCGTATTACGGCAAGTATTTTGCTAACAAAAATGAACACAATTCTTGACCCAATCAAAGCCTGTTAGAGCAGCGGTAATGAAGGAACCGGGGAGCCTTGAGATCAAGGAGTTTCCCCTTCCGAAGACGGACGAAAATACAGCGTTGCTCCGGATTTCCCAGTGCGGAATCTGCGGGACAGACAAACACATCTACAAGAATGAATCAAAGACCCACCCCCTGGGCCTTCCGACAAATTTTCCGATAATCCCGGGGCACGAGATCGTTGGAACCTTAGAGAATCTCGGTGAGGCGGCAAAGAAAATCATGGCTCTGGATCCTTCAGAGATAATTGAAGAAGGGTCGAGAGTCGTCCCGATCATAGATCTCAGATGCGAAGAGTGCTGGTCGTGCAGAAGCTTTCCCGGTTGGCCGGTTTGCGAAAAGGGAGTGGTCTACGGATGGGGAATCTCGTCCAAGAACCCGCCGCACCTTTTCGGTGGCTTTTCCGAGTACATGTACCTCCTGCCCAATGTGAAACTTGCGAAGGTGCCTGATGAAGTATCAGATAGAATTGCCGTTTATGCAGAAGTTCTCGCCGTGGGCATCACGACTTTCCAGAGGGTACTTCGTTCCTCCCAGGTATACGGAGAGGGAACGCCGCTCGCGGGCGATGTGGTGATCCAGGGAAGTGGACCGCTCGCGCTGGCACACATCATTACGGCAAGGATCATCGGGGCAAACAGAATAATCGTGGTTGGAAAACCCAGGTACAGGATTGATTACCTGAAACAGAAGTTTGGCGTCGATGAAGTGCTGAACGTGGATGAAACTACACAGGAAGAGAGAATTCGTGCGGTGCTGGATATTCTTGGAGGAAAGGGTGCGGACATTGTTTGTGAATGTGCGGGCTATCCGGAGGTCGTAGAGGAAGGTCTTTCGTACGTCAAACCTTTCGGCACTTATGCGATAGCCGGGATTTATACCGACCTGGGACGCAGTTCCACGATAAACGTTCAGAAACTCGTCTCAGGCAAGTACACCACGGTGATCGGAGTGCCAAGCCAAACCAACATGTCGTACCGTATGGCTCTGAGACTTCTGAAAAAGTTCAGGTCAGAAATCCCATTCGACGAAATTGTGACCCATACGTTCCCACTTGACGAAATTAATCACGCGATGGATGCGGCCATCAGTGAACAGAGCATGAAGGTAACGGTTCGTCCCTAACAAGGCCTGCCGCGGGTCCCGCAAAAGATATCTGAATCAATCGACCTTTGAAATTCTCGTATCAAATGAGTTTTTGCGCTCGCTCGTTAGAGAAGAAATCGAAAAGATAGAGAATGAAAGACGCGTTAAAGTGAATTTTAGAGAAAACTCTGCGTAGGTAAAAGATTATCTTCCCGGCGACCAAATCTGGACTATGCCCCAACTTTTTAGGCGCTCCGAACTTCCGATTGAGATAAACCGTGAGACGCCTCCTCCCGACCTCTATCCATTCACAGACTACTTCAAGGGTTTCGAGAAAGTTCAGGCGGTTAGGAGAGTCTTCGGCGAGGAAACGGATACAGTCTTGGGGAGCCTGAAGGTTTCATTCATCTCTCTCAAGTACATGTACATGGGGATCAGGGACGAAGACGGAAACATCAGCGTCGGGACGTACCATCTCGGACACGGCGATCTAAGAACACTATATCTTGACATTGTCCACGAGCTGTTCCACGTCAAACAGTGGCGGGACGACAAGAGCTACTTCGGGGAGGAGCACCAGAAGTTCATGGGAGATTTTTCCAGGTATTATTCGAGCCCCATCGAAGTCCCAGCTTACAAGCATACCGTGAGGGAGGCAGAAAGGATTGGAGTGCCGAAAGACGAGATAGTAGAGTACCTCAAGCTTGGCCCCGCTTCGCCGAAAGTTTTTGGAAAGTTCTTGAAGGCCATGGAACTCGGTCACAGACCAAAGATAACTCCCCAGGTAAAGTTTCCCGTTCGAATAAATCGCAAAGCTCCGATTTCGCTATTTCGTTTCACGGATTATTTTCAGGGGTTCGAGAAGGTCGCCGCGGTGAGTACCCTCTTGGGGGAACAGACAGACGAGGTCTTGGACCAACTCAAGGTGGAATTTATTCATAGTTCCTTCCTGCGGGTTATTCCAGGCGAGGACGGCCATCTCCTTGTCGGCGTGCCCTACCTCAAGAAAAGCGATCCTGCCCCGATATACCTTGATGTTCTTTTATCCCTGAACATGTTGCAACGAGCTTCTGGGAAGACTGGACAAAGAAAGTTTGGAGATAACCCAGCCCCGATTGAATCATACAGGGCCATGTTGGAGGAAGCGAGACGAATTGGGGTCTCAGATTCAGAGCTCTTGGAGCATTTAAGCGGTCAGCGGTTTCTGATGAGTCCCGCAGATTATAGGAAGTTCGTGAGAAAGCTCGGGCTCAGCAAACCGAACAAGAAATCAAGACGGTGAGACCAGCTCCAGGTCTGGAAAAGAAGAACCAAAAGACATTTTGGTTTACGTCGTTTCAGGCAAGCGCGTAATGTCGACTGCAAGCGAAGCCATCACAGCGTTAAGAAAATTGAAAGTATACGATATTTCGCTCACTCTGGACACAAATATGCCGAACTGGCCGGGTCATCCGTCCATGGCGATCGTCCGCGATGCGAGGAATTTCGAGCAAAACGGTTACTTTGCACAGACGTTAATCATGTCAGAGCATACAGGATCGCATGTTGATGCACCAGCTCACGCGGTGAGAAGCATGCCCCAGGCAACGATAGACACTTATCCAGGGGACATGCTCTTGGCGCCTTACAAGAAGTACGACCTGATACCGTACGATTATCAGGCGGGCGAATCTCTGGATCTCGAAACGATAAGGACAGTTGAGAAGAAGGAAGGGTTCTCAATCGAACCCGGAGACATCATACTGCTTCAATTTGGATGGGACAAGTACTACCGACCAGAGAGCAAGGATATGGTGGATCGAATATGGTGGGCGACAAATTCACCCGGTCTTACGGAGGAAGCCTGCAAGTATTTTGCTACTTCGAAGATCAGGGCGATCGGCACTGACAGTCTAGGCTGCGACGCCCCGTTCAAGGACGGAGTAGAGCTTGGAGCGAGCGTCGGGCACGAAAAATATTTCCTCCCCAACCATATCTTCATAATGGAGAGTCTCGGGAAACTCCGCGAAGCGCCAGCCACGGGAATCTTTATCGCTGTACCTCTCAAAATAAAGGGAGGTTCCGGATCGCCGATTCGACCGATTTTATTGGCTTAGGGATGTTGCAATCAGTGAACAGAGCACGAAGGTCACGATTTCCCACGGGTCATAAATCACTGAAGCAATCAAAGTTGAGATGGATGAAAAATCACTCCTGATCAACTTACTCAAGATTCGCGATCTTCCTGAACTCCCTTATTGTCTCGGGTGCAAAGCCCGCGAAATGATTGTTAGAAAATACGAAAGCTTCGTTCACCGAGTCAAGTACTGAACTCAATCTCCGCCAGCATTCCTCGAGTAACGCAGTTCTGTTCAGCTGGATTCTGTCGAATTTCGTGAGCTGTCTGTCGCCGATGAATCTCAGGTAGAGAAAGTCCGCCGTGACCTTGGCTAGAAAATCTCGCGTGTATTGATTGACAGACCACACGAAGCACACATCGTTCTCCCACAGAAGGTCAAACGTTTCGTCCCTGAAAAACGAACTGTTCCTGAGTTCGACCGCGAGCCTGATATCGCCGCGCGTTCCCTTATCGTCTTTGACAAATTCGGCTAATGCTACAAAATCATCTCTATAGTTGAAGGACGGAGGCATCTGAGCGAGTATACATTTCAGCTTAGGGCGCAGTGGTTGCAAAACAGAGAGAAAGTCTGATAGTTCCGTGTCGTAGGCTCTGAGTCTCCTTTCATGCGTTATCGTCTGCGGGATCTTGACTGTGAACGAAAAGTTCTGTGGAGTCATTTCCATCCAGCGATTGACAAGCCATGAATTGGGGCTGGAATAGAATGTGGTGTCAATTTCGACAATGTCGAAGACATTAGAATAGAAGGGCAAGTATTCACTTGGTTTTGAACCGCGAGGATAGAAGGGACCGATCCAATCCCCATAGCTCCAACCAGTGCAACCGGTTCTGATCTTATTTTCAAGCAATTTGCCGAATCTCGAAATGAGAATAAGACAGGCCATCCGAAGAGTGGGCGACCGTCTCATAATCAGAAATCATGTCCAATGCTTCAGAGGATGGACACTTGTGGTACTTAGATAGTGGGATTGTCACTTTTCTACATTGATGTATTCTTGTACAGTTTCAGTCCGTTCGAAGTAGGAGAAACTGTTCGATCTTCCTGTTGTTGATGATGGGTATCGCAATTTATGAGACTACCCGGTAGTCTGCATCGACCACTTTCCCGCCTTCGGTCGATTGTTGATCTGCTGGTGTTCGTTGCCGTTGTTGTTGCTCGCTCACTCTTTGATAAGCAGCCGTACCTATATCCTGCAATACTTTGTTGAGCTCTTCCATCTTAGCTCGAATAAGTTTGACATCTTTTTCTAACAGTTTTTGTCTCAATTCTGATGAAACTTTGTCCAGGTGTTCTAAATTCTCCTTGCTAATCTTGTCGCCAAGATCATTCTTTGTTTTCTCGACTGCATAAAGTAGAGAATCAGCATTGTTTCGAACGTCGGCCTCTTCCTTCCTGAATTTGTCTTGCTCAGCAAATTGCTCGGCTTCTCTAATCATCTTTGACTTTGTTTCTTCGCTAAGCTTTGTCGATGCAGTTATGGCTATCCTCTGCTGATTTCCAGTTGCAAGGTCTTTGGCAGTGACATTCAAGATTCCATTTGCATCAATATCGAATGCGACCTCGATCTGTGGTATTCCTCTAGGCGCTGGAGGTATACCCATGAGGTTAAACATTCCAAGCGAAACATTGTCTGAGGCCATCGGCCGTTCACCTTGAAGTACTTGAATGGTAACTGCCGTTTGAGAATCCGTTGCAGTCGTGAATACTTCGCTTTTCTTCGTTGGAATGGTTGTGTTTCGATCTATGAGTCTGGTCATCACTCCTCCAAGGGTCTCTACCCCTAGAGATAGGGGAGTGATATCCAAAAGAACGATATCGCGAACCTCACCTGCAAGAATGGCACCTTGGATTGCAGCGCCTATGGCTACGCACTCCATTGGATCAACTCCGCTTTCAACAGGCTTTCCCATCAATTCTTCCACCGTCCTACGCACCAAGGGCATCCTCGTCATTCCACCAATCAGGATTATTTTGTCGACGTCTTTTGGTTCTATTTTTGCGTCAGATAGGACCTTGAATATTGGTTGGCGTATTCTTTGAACAATCGGAAGAGAGAGTTGCTCTAATTTCGCTCTGGTAATTGTGAGCTGCAAATGTTTTGGCCCACTCGAATCTGCTAAGAGGAAGGGCAGGTTGACTTCGGTTGTAAAGAGGTTCGAAAGTTCGATCTTGGCTTTCTCAGCAGCTTCCTTTAATCTGGCCATGGCTGTGACATCGTTGTGAGGGTCGAGACCAGTTTGAGAACGGAAACTCTCGATAAGGTACTCTACGACCGCACTGTCGATGTCTGTTCCCCCAGTTTGCGTGTCTCCACTCGTCGCAACAACTTGGAAGACTCCTCCGCCAAAATCCATCAAAGTTGTATCATTCGTCCCCCCGCCAAAGCTGAAAACTATGATCTTGAGATCTTTACCAGCTTTGTCGAGACCATAGGCAAGGGAGGCTGCCGTCGGCTCGTTGATTATCCTTACCACTTCCAGTCCAGCTATTTCCCCCGCGTCCTTGGTAGCTTGACGTTGATTGTCATTGAAATTGGCAGGGACAGTGATTACTGCTCTCTTGATAGGATACCCAAGATAGCTTTCGGCATCTTTCTTGATCTTTTGAAGAATGAAAGCCGAGATTTGCTGGGGAGTAAACTCTTTTCCAGCCACTCTAACTTTGTATTCAGTGCCCATTTTCCTCTTGATTTCAAATATTGTAGATTCTGGGTTTGAGACAGAAAGCCTCTTTGCGGGTTCACCCACTAACAATTGACCTTCTTTCGAAAATGCCACGACTGAGGGGAACATTTTTCCAGCTATCGTCGGACCCTCTGCACTGGGTATAGTAAGTGGACGACCAGCTTCCATAATAGCACCGGCAGAATTCGTAGTTCCGAGATCTATTCCAAGGATTTTCTCACTTTTACCGACATCGCTCACTTTGGCCATCTTCGATAATCTCTTTTTTCCTAGGATTGCTGATGATAGGCCGCGAATTTAAGTCCGGTAGACGATTATCAAGAGTGAGAGGCAGATAGATGTAAGCCAAGAGAGAATTGGTTGAGCTAAACCAGTTTTATAAGAGT
>DATNHH010000013.1:0-4463 GCA_035605055.1 Nitrososphaerales archaeon | reverse complement strand
TGAAGATCGACTACAGCATCACGGAGCTTGTAAATCACAAGCCACTGGACACGCCGGCCGGAAGCTTCATCACTAAACTCGCCGAGGGTCTCACGGGCGAGAAAGCGGTTTCGTGCGCCTTTGGAACGGAGGGTTCCGTCTACCAAGGAGAGCTGGGGTTGCCCACCATTGTGCTCGGCCCTGGTTCGGTCGAGCAAGCGCACGTGGACGACGAGTTTGTGGAGCTATCCCAGATCGAAAAGGCCATCGCGATCTACTCGTCGTTCATCCGCGAAATCTGTCTTTGACCTCGGAACGTATCCCAAACTTTTCCTTCGATTAACCAGTTCCTTGCTTGCCCAAGGCTATTCGGTCCGAGTCGGTGGAAGGCTCTACGCGCAGGTTGAACGTACTGTTCCTCCACAAGATATTGTTCTTATCCGACCGTCGAGAGGTTGTAGCGGCTCGAAAGCAGCTTTCCTTCCTTGAATCTGGACAGCCTGAAGATCGAGCGGTCGTAACCGCTTCTATTCTCACCAGTGATGAAGTCGCTCATGATCCACCCGAACGCCGGAGAAAGTTTGAATCCGTGGCCGCTCAGGCCGATTAGGCAGTAAAGGCCCTCATAACCGAAATCGGAGAACTCGTCAATTATCGGCTGCTGATCGGGCGTGACATCGTAAACGCCCGTGTATCCTCGCACATACACTCCCGCAGTCCCCATGATCGGCACGGCGGCGGATGCCTCCTCCGAGAACTTGGCAACCTCGTCGAAGCTCACACTCTCGTTGTAGTTGTCTGGATTTATTTCCACCTGATCTAACTCGGCGGCAAGGCTGCCCGCGTAGAAAAATCGGTTCCCTTCTGGCTTGTAGTAAGCCTCCCTGGGAAAATCGAATATCAAGGGACGATTACCGGAGTATACTTCGGGTCTTTGAAAGATACAAACAGGATGTCTTACTGGTTTTATAGGGACAATGATGCCTAAACTCGCAAAGAGAGCTTTGCTCCAGGGACCCGTGGCAACGATTACTTTCTTTGCCTCGACGGTTCCGTTATTCGTAGAAATCTCGTAGCCATTTCCGGATGCACTTTTCTTGAGACTCTGCACCATCGTGTTTGTCATTACCTTGGAGCCAAGCTCCATAGCCCGGTTTGCAAAGGCGCTCGCTGTTACAGATGGTTCTGCGTACCCGCTTTCGGGCTCAAAGACGATCAGCGAATAAATGGCCGCGTTCAAGTACGGCTCGATTTTCTTAGCGTGGTCCTGGTCGACCTTCTCGGAGGGTATACCGATCTCGCGGAGCATCTGCGAGTTTGCTCCTAGCGCTTTTTCTGTTACGGCGTCGCCGCAAACAAAAAGCCCGGTCTTTTGAAATCCGCTTGAAGTATGGATCTCAGTCTCGAAATCATTCTTGAAGAACTGGTAGCTGTCCCACGACATCTTCGCAACGGTCGGTATGCTATAGTGGCATCGCAAGAGCGCGGTCGATCTGGAAGTCTGCCCGGCTGCAATCTGACTTCCTTTCTCCAAGAGGACAGCCCTCGTTATTCCTCTCTTTGCGAGTTGGTAAAGTATGCTAGACCCCGTGGATCCCCCACCGAGAATCGCGACATCGATCGGATTATTCATGGATCATCATTTCCCTTTTAGTAGTTCAGGTTTCAGTATTCCTTTTGAAAATAGCTATCAGCGCGAGAAGACTGGCCGTCAGAGACGACGACGAGCGAAGGATCCGCAGTTTGATCTGTAGGGATCGATCTGCAGAAGCAAAACTAAGGTGGGTATTCCCGCGCTTATATCTCGAGTACCGAGTATGCCGCGAATTTTAGCACAAATTAATCATGGAACTAATTTCAACAAGAAATACTATGACCGTTAGACAATATTATTTGCGGCCTGTGGACATTGGTTCAGACTTCCGAATAACTTACAGTGATATTGATTTGATAGTAAACCTTGTGAATGTCAGAGTTACGATCATATCTCGACTAGGTAATTCTTTGCATAGTTTTACGGATTTCAGAATTACTAGACAAAAGGGAAATCTTCATGATCACGAAAGCTTGAAACGATTTACGGGGACTATCGCTTTTGGATGAAATTCTTAGCAGTTCTAATGAAACCGTCTTCGAATCCTTTGTCGAAGCTCTCCAACTTCCCTCGAATTCAGGCTGGAAATAAGTCATTGGCTTGATCCCAATTTTGGGATAATTGATAGCTAATTTTTGATCTTTCAGCCGTATATAGAAGGCCCATCTTTTGAACACGAGTCACTCACCTTTCCTGTCCGCATCGAAAGAACTCGCTAATCACTTAATCTTTATTTCTCGCACCCAAAATCTTGACCAACATCTGATTCGCCTGAGTTTCGTTTCGTCGAACCACTCCTAATCTTTGATATAGAGTAAAAGTTGAATCTGAAAAGAAAAAGATTAAGTTTTCAAAACTAGAAGATAGCGATAGGATTTACGAGTGAACCCGTACCGCCTTGAAGTCGTAACGGCGCAACCACTACCATGAACTCCCAGCGTTTCAACTCTTCACAAACTCTGGCCACATCCTCCAATTGAAGGCTGTCGCCACACGCCATGCCCATGGAGCTTATCTGTAAAGCATGAATCGGGTAGCGCACTCCCTGAACGTTCATTGGTACTGTGTCTCCATCACCATCAGGTAAGAATGCCGAAACTTTACGTTCGTGGAGCAGTATCATCGTAGTTGGATGAAGACCAGCCGTCCCTTCGCCAGAGTAATCGGGATCCCAAGGACCCAGTTCCTGTAAACGACGATAGTGTCCGGTTCGAAAAACGAAAATGTCCCCCTCGCCAAGACGAACACCTTCGCTTCGTTCCGCCTCTTCAAGATCCCTTGTCGTGACGTACTCGCCTGGTTCGAGCCACTTAACTCCACGTAATCTTGGAATATCAAGAAGTACTCCCCGTCCCACAATACCATTTGCGCTAACATTGATATCCATGAATTTAGCTCCCTGTGTGTTAACGGTTGAAAGTGGTTTGCCATTGTACAACTTTCCATTGTACGCGACATGGCAAAGGGCATCGAAATGCGAATGTGCATCCCCATGGCATTCACAACCTAAATAATCTGAAACAAATTGCGGTTGACTGTCAGATAAGTTTAGATCGTATCCCATCGTCATGTGATGAATTGCAGGATTTGGATTGCCCACACTCGATCGGGTGTTGATTGGTCTGGACATGGAAACGGAGCGACCTGATCTAACAAGAGCGGCAGCCCTGCTGATGAATTCAGGCTTGATGTAGTTGAGTGTTCCCTTTTCGTCGTCAGGTCCCCATTTTCCCCAGTTACAAACTTTTTGAAATAACTCTTCGAACTCCGAATTGCTCATCGTATTAGAAATGGGATTCATCTTGATCGATATTCTTCCAATCTTGCAAATCGCCCCAGATTTTAAGGAATCGGATCTCCATTAGTCAAAACTTCATTTCTTTGATAATTCCGTTTACATTCCGAAAACAACCATCTAACAGGCAAATGTCTCCACCTTTGCAACTATCGATGGTATCTCCAACTATTAGACTGCAATCGATGATGGATGAATCCTGACCGAGATGTTCTTTTCATTTTTCATACGCGAATTTTGACAGAACATTTTCCATTATTTTAGATACGTTATTTTTGTAGCCGTTAAAGTACAGGCAACCACACCAGGCAATTGAGCTCACGGAAAACACAGCACCGCCATTGGGATACTCCAAGTAGGTCATATCTGCCCTAACAAGAGGACTTTTGGAACCTCCCTGACTGGAGTCCGAGAATGTAACTTCGTCGTTGATATGCTGGTAGTTATCCGAGAATCCTGATGCGGTTGCGAGCAATCGGGTGTGACGAGGGGGTTCCATATTCGAAATCAAAACGATCGATTTCATTTCACGCCGCACCCCAATCTTGGACGAGACAGTCAAAATTTCCGATAATTTCATCTTCTCCAATGCCTTTGAAAATAAATTCGACTGATTTGTCGTAGCTATCCTTCTGTCGAAGGTAGGGTCTGTTTCTATCAAATCCCTAAGCAGTCATGCCTACTCCGAGCCACCTCTGTGGTGAATATCCTCTATTTCGCCAGGTTCCCCCCATTTCACCGGTTGTGCTATGAAAGCATTCGCCAGGTTTAGATTGCCGTGGTACTCCAACAAGACCGCGTCGCACTTCAATTACGTGGGGCTTGAATGGATCCCTTGACGTGACCCACCAGAAGCCGTTTCCACCTAAATAGACATAATCGAAAAATTTAGACCAAGTCTGAAAATGCACAATTCGGATGCCTCCTAGTTCCGGTGATGCGTTGATTCTTGGCCATTCCAACCATTTGTATTGTGGTAATTGGTCATCAAATCGTTCGACTCCAGCCTGAATTCGAAAGAAACGACTGGAGAGAATTTAAATAAAAAAATATGATTCGGAATCTCATGGAGAAAGATGCAGATAAAATTTCGAT
>DATNHH010000012.1:0-5418 GCA_035605055.1 Nitrososphaerales archaeon | reverse complement strand
TACCTCAGGTGAAGACCCCAGACCTTGGTCGCGATCACAAACCTTTCGCGGCCGAGCTGAGCTAGTGCCCGTCCGAGTACCTTCTCGCTCCTGCCGCCGCCGTAGCCTTCCGCAGTGTCGATCAGGTTAACTCCCATTTCGCCGGCGGTTTCGATCGCCTTGATTACCTGCTCGTCGTCCCCGTGCCACTCGTCGCTGGCCTGCCAGACGCCGATGCCAATCTTCGAAGCTTTGATGCCGCTCTGCCCGAAGTTCATGTACTGCATGAGAGTGATTATGCGGAGTGTACTTTAGTAAAGCATTTCTCCGAAGTTGAGATCTTACGCCGCTTCGATGAAAATTCTGATGCCGTCAGGATCTCTGATTGAAAGTTTCCGATCGCCACTTCTAGAATTCGGAAATTCTCTTTCAAGCTCGGCAATTGTCTTTTCCGGTACGATGATCTTGAATTCATCGAGACCAACGTCGTTGTCCTGCCTTGGAGTTCCGTCGAGACTGTGCCAGGTGTTTAGACCGACATGATGGTGATATCCGCCGGTCGAGAGAAATGCAGCACCGATCTCGGACAAGTTGCCGATTATATCGAGGCCCAGCTTTTCGTTGTAAAAGTGAACGGACCTTTCGAGATTTGTTACTCGAAGATGCATATGACCGATCCTGGCGCCGCTAGGGAATGGTGATGGATTTTTTCGCTCCTCGCTTGAGAGCTCCTTTAGAAGAGAGTTAAAGTCGAGCGGTCGGTTCAGTCTGGAAAAATTCTCTCTGTTTTCGCTATTCATCGCATCCTTGAATTTAGCCCAAGTTTCCCTCGGACGATCAGCATAGATCTCGATGCCGTTGGCCTCCGCATCCGGCAGATAGAGGGATTCGCTTACCGTGTGGTCTGCAAAGCCGTCATATGGAGCGCCAGAGTTTCCGACTGCGAGATATGTGCACGCGAGGCTCTTCCTATCAGGCACAAGCACTGCATAATGATACAGCCCGGCAAAATCGTGGGCTGGAGACTTTGCAGAAGGGTCGTGTCTCAGTTTAAGCAACGGATCTTTTTGGTTCTCAAACCCGAGCTCGACAACTTCGAGGCCCATGTCTTTGTAACTTCGCAAAATGTGTAGACCAAACTCAGCTTGGTAGAATGCCAGTTCTCTAGCTAGATCTCTGACCCGCAGAGTTGGGGCACCAAGCTTCATCTCTGGATTCATGTGGAAGGCAGATGATCCTTCGGAATCGTTACTTTCATCCAAAATTTGTGATTTCAATATTGATTCAACACCGTCTATAGCAACAGTCTGTGATGGCACTAAACTGGTACATTATGATTTACCATCCTATATATCATGCAGTTGCATTGGAGCCACTAGATTAGCTGCATCTTACTGCTAATCGCGATAAGGACTCGTTTGAAGAGAGTTGGGTAGGGAATAATTGGTCAACTTGCTAACTTTCAGCCGATCTTGGGATTTGGTCTAGATTCTCGACATAGGCGTATAAGCAACTTGACCACTGTAGCAGCTGAGAAAAAATGCAAACTCAAACACAAAAAACTGGCGAACTGATGGGAGAAATCCGTGGCCACATAGTATCAAGGTCAATCAAGGACATTACACCCCTTGGCGTGAGACTCGAACTAATCAACGAGGCTCAATTCGTGGGAGGCAAGTATACTGCGACCCACTTGGAAACCGTCAACATGTTCCAAAAAGTTGATGGAACTTTAGAATGGGAATCAAAAGCTATTGAGACTACTGTCGAAGGAGATTTTGTCGCTATAAATGGTAGAGGAAATGGCAAAGTTACAGGTCCAACGAGCTTATGGGCTGAAGGGGAATTTGCCTACATGACTAAGTCTCCGAAGCTATCTTGGCTGAATGGGACTAAGAGTCGCCTCGAAGTCGACGCCAACATGAAGACCGGCGAGTTCGAGCTCAAAGTCTACTCTCAGTGAACGCAATCTGGGCTGATTTAGTTTCAGCCCGTCCGTTTTTTCCTACTGAAGTGGATAATACTTCGTATTGACTGCAATCAATGGGACTTGTAGATCAGACGAATGTGGATGAACTGATTTTCCTACTCCAGATAGGACTCTTCAAAATAAACGCTGTCGTTTTCGCTCAAGGCTGATTTGAAGGCTCTCGTAAGCTCTTCCTCGGTCGCTTTTTTCTTGGGCTTTTTGACTACTTCAACGGGTGCGATTTTCGCAGGTTCCTCTACTTTTGCTGACACTGTTTCTTGTGCGATCGCGGGTTTTACCTGTTCACCCGGCGTATCTTTCTGTGTCTCAAGCTTTGTTTGCTCGATCGATGTCTCCTGCTTTAATTCCGGTTTTACTTGCTCGATTGGTTTATCTTGAATTGCTGGCGGCTGAGTATATTTTACAACAATCGGAGGAGTAGATTCGCCTGGTTCCGGAGCAATTCCGATCTTTCCACCAACCCATCCCTCGTTCTCGTAGGTCTTGAGCACCTGGTTCAGACTGGGCGAGGATATGTTAGTTAGAGCAGGAACCTCAATCGGGTTTGTATTGATCGGCGACTGCCTGTGCTCGATCGAGCTGATAACTTTCTCGACTTCTTCGAGAGCCTTCGCCTTCACCTCGTCCGGTTTTTCGGCATTGAGCTCGGAACTCTTGTCAAGCAGCGCTATGAACAGGCGGCCGGTCTTCGGATCAAATAGATCCTCCATGACGCGCATCTCGCGACCCTGGAAAGCTTCGATCAATCCGACCACGATGCCCTGGATAAAGTGGTTTCCAGTCGCTTCGCCCCTCTCAGACATTGGCGGATCGCGGATGATTGCCTGTACCGATTTTTCCTTCGAGTCAAGCAAACTGAACCTGCCCACGCCGGCGGCTTTGAAGTAATCGTTCACGTTTTCCTGAATTATCCGGTCGGGAGTGTTATGCGGGAATTTTCCGCGGATCTGCCTTACAATGTCAAGTGCGTAAATTCGTCCAACCTCGACCAATGCGGCTTTTTCTTCCGCTGTGCCAAGCTGGTGCTCGATAAGGAATGTTACCTGCGAGTCTAGGACCACGACTCGATTGTCGAGGAGAGTAATAGGGAAGAAAAATCCGTCGAAGAGACGGTTCTCGGAACTGATCGAGCGCGCATGCCGAACGGATTTCAGGAGCCTAAGTTCGACGACAAGCCCGTCGGCGGTAATGTCCGAGTTTCGCAGGTCGCATGATAGACACAGTACGAATTCGTGGGTTGAATCATCAAGATAACCAAAATGAGATGAGATCTTCACCCTGTGTTTCAGGAATAAGTTCAGGACCTGGGACTGTGTTGAGATTCTCTTTTCGTCCCTTCCGAGAACTAGGAATGCGTGCTTCTTTGGATCGCCCGCGGTCGATTGACCTAACTTGTAAGGATAGTTTTCGGGGCCGGCCGGGACTTGTCCTGGAATCATCCGATGTTCGCCAGAAGGTTTCCAGACGATATAGCGGCGATTGAGCTAATAATAGAAATCGAAGGCCAAGTCTGAATTAGAGACATGTACGAATGGGGCAGCTATATATCAGACCAGCCCTCTAAGGTTTCCTTTCAATTGTAACTTGTTTTTATAAACTATTCAAGTGCTCTAAACTCCTTTTCAGACCTTCGCACAATCGCCTAGTGTAGAAACAAAGACAAAAAAAAATTGCCTTGTGCCTTGCCTGGATCTCTAGGGAAGAGTATCATGGCTCGATGAAACTTTTCAAGATGGATTAAAGCTTGACCGAGTCCAAATCAAGCCTTGGTTCCTTCAACCCACGATATTTGCTTTCTTTGTCCCTAAAAGCGATTTATTCAAGTACAATTTAGCAGGCCCCTCGTCTGCCATTACAGAGATGCAAGGCTTTAGCGAGGCTCTTTTCTGTCTCATTCGAAATTAACTTGAAAACTCCATCAACACTTTTGGAAGATAAGTCGGGAAGAAAAATTGCACGGATATCTGCATTGCCAGGACCTGAAGTTTCAAAGAAGGCTAAAAGAAAGAGATTCATTTCGGCCCGGACAAAGGCACCTCTTCATAGCAGCTGCGAGATTCCCATCCTCACCGTTCTCGCGAAATCTCCGACCCTTGGGTTACGAACAAAAATAGTATTGAATAACGTTGAGAGCAAATGGTTCAAAGAGCTCTCAACTATTGATTTAGGCGCGGTTTATCCGCACTCTAGAAGAAAGGTGGTTGACACAATCATCAAGTACTCAAGAAAAACCCTTGTTGAAAAAGGACAAATCCTTCCGGCAGATGGAGAGAACCACGGAATCTGGAAAGCAACTACAATTGGAATAGACAGAACAATGAAAGCGGAAATAAAGTGGATTCCAAAATATGTGAGAGTATTTTCGATGATCGAGGCTGAAGAGGAGAAGCCTTTGAATGAGATCTTGTAGTACGTACATGCAGTACAACACTGTAGACCGAAGGGGTAGCTAGTAGACTGACACTAAAACCAAGATGGGTCCACCCACTCAATTTTCGGGCAGAAGACAAAGCCGTTTTGGACGCAGCAGTTCTTATAGCAAAGAAGGAGGGCAGTAACCTCACAAACGTGATTCGTAATGCCCTAAGAGCGTACACAACCGAGAAACTGCATGGAGGTTTAAATCATAAGCTTGACAAACTTGTGAATGAATCATATCCCCATTATCGAAAGGTACTCACTCCGGAGGATACCTACTTTCAATGGTAGAATAATCATGAATTGATATGGAGAGTTAATCCTGAATTCATCTCTGGTACTTCTCTGTCAACAAGAATTAATCCTAATTCTTCCGCGAGAGCAAAAACTTCACTTTCTATTTGCGATGGTGGAAACCCAGCACGTCGCGCTATGGTGGTCATGGTTGCTAGACAAATTCCCTCTTTTAGAAGTTGTTTGATTTCCTTTGTTACAATCCCTATCTTGAATTCGTCCAACCTTCTCAACGGAACAAAGATCTGCCTAGTTTTTTCGATCGAAACTTGTTCTTCGTCAGCATAATAGAGCCAGACTGGTCGACCTTTTTTTTGGATTGTAACTATTCTTTGAAGAAGGTGTTTCTTATGAGCTCTTACTAGTGCAGATTTTGCTGCTTTCTCCCCCTTCCCGGGATTTTCTTCAGTGAACTCGCTTTCAGTTACTGGGCCATGAAACTTGATCCAATCTACCACTTCTATGTCTGAGGCGCTCATATATTTCCCCTCCCAATCGTCCCTTATGAGGATTTGAGTCGCTGATTCCAACTTATCCCACTTCCCTCACGGAATCGTGAATCGCTGAATCGAAATAAGCATGGATCACTCTTCCTAGCGAACACAGAATTAGCGATCAAATTCAAAATGGTATGGTGACGGAACATGAACAACATAACAGAGGTTTACGGAGAGGAAAGTATCTCTATCGAGGCAATCAACCCTCCGGCAGTGTGGCGCCGTATCAGCGAAGCGCAC
>DATNHH010000011.1:0-3403 GCA_035605055.1 Nitrososphaerales archaeon | reverse complement strand
CCAGAGCAATGACTGACGGCCAGACTCACTACACGGCTCCGGCGGGCATAATTCCTCTTCGCCAAGGCATTGCCCGAAAGCTGAAGGAGGAAAACAAACTGTCTTACGATCCGAATGAAATAGTCGTTACGCCGGGAAGTTCTGGAGCAGTTGGGCTAGCGCTACTGACCATGATCGATCCAGGAGAAGAGGTTCTCCTTCCTGATCCCGCATGGTTTCACTACGCTACTCTTGTCGAACTCGCTGGCGGAATCCCAAAGCGGGTAGCTCTCGATGTAAAGGATGGCTTCACGATTCATGCATCGAGCATAGAGAAGGCGGCTTCGCAGAAATCAAAAGCTCTGATCTTGAACAGCCCATCAAACCCCATGGGCAGAGTTTTTTCAAGAAGTGAACTGGAGGAAGTAGCAGGGGCAGCAGAACGCCTTTCTTTAACCGTACTCTCGGATGAAATCTACGAGAAGATAGTGTATCCACCACACTCCCACGTTAGTATAGGATCTCTTTCAGGAATGCGTGATCGCACAATAGTTGTGAACGGGTTCTCCAAAGGATATGCGCTCATGGGATGGAGGGTTGGTTACGCAGCAGCACCTATCGAGATCTCTAGAAAATTAGAATCTTTGCTCGGTTACACGCTCGTATGCGCTGGAAGCGTCTCACAGTATGCAGCTCTTGAAGCAATACAAAATCCGAAGTCAAGGGAATACACAAGGAAGATGGTCGAAGCCTGGACTAGGCGAAGGGATATCGTCATGCGGCATGTGTATGAAAACTCCACCGTAGTCTCTGCGAATCCTCCCGAGGGAACATTTTATGGTTGGGTCGATGTATCAGGCTCGGGTTTGGATGGAAAGCATGCTGCTAGTCTTGCTCTGGAAAAAGCCAAAGTCGGTGTAATGCCAGGGAACTTGTTTGGGGAAGGAGGACGAAATCATGTGAGGATCTCATTCGCGACTTCGGATGATATTGTCGAGGAAGGAATGAAAAGGTTCTGCAATGTTCTCACTGTTGCAAGCAAGGTGAATAATGACAATAGGAAGCTCACCCACGTAGAGCAGATCAAATAGGAGTATTACTCGACGTGAGTGCAAAGGTGATCACATAACTGATGTCTATGGCAACGTGATATTTTTGTTGAAAGAAATCGCCTTACACGATCCCCAATTGCTTGAATGTTTGTATCTCCTTTGCCTTGTATCCAATTGATTTCAAGATCTTTTCGTTGTCTTGACCCAGCTTGGGAACTGACAAAGCAGGTGACAATTTCTTTCCGTTCCTCTTTCGTGAACTAATTGGAGACCTAACTACGCGAACTATGTTCTCCTTTTTCTTATCACTATCAAATGGATTAACCGCATCTTCCAGTACTCCGAAATCCTCCAATTCTCTGTCGTTGTAAACTTCGTCGATGGATCTAACTTTGGCGCTCGGAACCGTCGAGCTCAATCTTTCGAGTAATTCATCAGAGTTTAACTCCGAAACTGCGATTTGAATCGCCCGTTCGACCTCAGTCCTATGTATGATACGGTACTTCATTTCGTCGTAGGAGCTGCCAAGTCTGATTTTCAATAGTGTCGATAATTTCTTCCATTGAGGATCGCTCAGTGTTGCGATCAAGACACGTTTGTTATCTTTGGTTGTGAAAACCTTGTGGGGAGAATAGCCGGCATGACCAGTACCCTGTCGTTGCGGGACATGATTCGTCAAACCAAAATAAGTTAGCCAGTAGCCATTCCAGTAAACTGACATATCTAGTAAAGATATTTCTATGAATTTCCCCCTCTTGGTTTTCGGGCGTTCGAGTAACGCACTGAGTACCTTTATTGTTCCATAAGCGGCTGCGCCCAAATCTATCGACGGATTGCCTACTCTAACCGGTTCGCCGTTTGGCTCGCCAGTAAGCGACATCATTCCGCTCATAGCTTGTGCCACAGCGTCGAAAGCTGGTCTGTCGAAGAATTTGCTACCTCTGGAAAACCCCTTGATCGAACAGTAGATCAAATCGGGGTTGAGTTTGCGAAGAACAGGATAGGAAAAACCCAGCCGATTTGATACATGCGGACCCATGTTTTCTATGAAAATATCTACTTTTTTCGTGCTGATGAGACGATGAAGTATCTCTTCTCCAATATCGGATTTCAAGTTTAGAGACAAACTTTCCTTTCCAAGATTATAGTTCAAGAAACCCCAAGGGCTAACACTCCTCGAAGGATCGCCGGTAACGGGTTGCTCTACCTTTATGACATGAGCGCCTAGATCATGGAACAACGCTCCCATGGCAGGCCCGGCAACGAAAGAAGATACTTCAACCACGATCAGCCCCTCAAGTGGCAAACCCAATTTGAAACTGACATCCTCTTTCGTAAAACACTCATTCACAATCGAATTTAGTATATCATTTTATCACTTAGAGAATCAAAATGAAACGCTTGATTGGAATTGAATTTTGAGATATCTGAAGAGCAAGAACTCATTAGAAAGAGCATCAGAGAATTCTGTAACACAAAGTATCCAAGTATCTATTGGAGAGAGCTAGATAGAAGGAAGGAATATCCCGAAGAATTTGTCAAAGATCTGACAAACGAAGGATTCTTGTCGTGCCTAATTCCTAGGGAATATGGCGGATCAGGACTTGGCGTACTGGAAGCAAGCATAATACTGGAAGAAATAAACAAGTCTGGCGGAAACAGTGCGGCCTGTCATGCCCAAATGTACATTATGGGCACACTCCTGAGACACGGAAATGAAGAACAGAAAACGAAGTACCTAACAAAGATAGCAAAAGGAAAGCTTAGGTTGCAGACTTTTGCAATAACTGAGCCCGAAGCTGGAATCGACACAACCAGAATCGAAACGACAGCGGTTCGTAAACAAGATAATGAAGGCTATGTGATAAATGGTCACAAAGTATTCACTTCAAGGATTCAACACTCCGATCTTATGCTGTTACTAGCAAGAACAACGCCTTACGAACAGGTCGTTAAGAAGACCGATGGAATGAGTATCTTCCTGATAGATCTGCGAGAATCCGCTGGAAACTCAAACGGCGCTTCTCGTATTAGATACAATCAGATCGATACAATGATCAATCATGAAACTAACGAGCTCTTCATAGAAAATTTGGAAGTTCCTCGGGAAAACTTGATCGGAAAAGAGGGTGAAGGTTTCAAGTATATTTTGGATAGCATCAACGCCGAAAGAATTCTCATCGCATCGGAGTGCATTGGAGACGCGATGTTTTGCTTGGAGAAGGCGATTGAATATGCAAATTCTAGGATTGTCTTCAATCGGCCTATAGGACAAAATCAAGGAGTGCAATTCCCCCTGGCTTCTGTCTATGCAAAGATTCAAGCCGCGAACCTTATGCGGTACAAGGCGGCCAGTCTGTTCGACCTGGGCA
>DATNHH010000010.1:0-3065 GCA_035605055.1 Nitrososphaerales archaeon | reverse complement strand
CCTTGGTCTTGACATCGAGGATCAAGCTGGTGATGTGGTAAGTGTGGAATACAGCCCAAACCGACCGGATTTTTCAAGCGAAGCTGGCATTGCAAGGTCGCTGGTGGGACTGCTCGGCATAATTACAGGCCCTCCAAGATTCGAGTTTCCAAGAAGCAAGTTCAAGGTCACGGTCTCAGGAAAAGAAATTTTGAATGTTCGTCCCTTCATTCAAGGTCTTTATGCCGAAATTTCAGTAACAGATGAAATTATCAAGCAGTTAATCACGATGCAGGAGGACCTCCACAATGGAATCGGACGAAGGAGATCCAAGGTTGCAATCGGAATACACAATGCTTCGGTTATTTCAAGTTCAATCAGATATTACGGAGTCACAGATGGAAGTTACTCCTTCGTACCTTTAGGCTCGACGAAAAGGCAGAGTATCAAAGAAATTCTGGCTTCAACCGATCAGGGTGTTTCTTATGGAAAACTGCTTTCTCGCGTGTACCCGATGCTGGAAGATTCGAACGCAAATGTGCTGTCGATGCCTCCGATAATCAATGGTGAACTGACTCGACTTTCTTCTGGAATAAGCAAACTCTTCGTTGACGTAACCGGCACAGACGAATACATAGTCGATGCCTCAACTGCAATAATTGCGTCAATGCTTTCCGATGTTGGTGCTCGCGTCTTTACTATAGAAATCTCTAGGGAGAACGGTGAAATGCGATGGGTGCCAGATATGTCACCTAGAACCATGTCCTTTGATCTTAAGCTTTCCAACGAAATTCTAGGTTTTGATTTCGATCATAATCAGGCGAAGGATGCGCTCGAAAAGAGCAGGCTGGGACTTGATTCTGAAGAGATCGCAATTATCCCTCGATTTCGAAGCGACATCATCCACCCGATTGATCTTGCAGAAGAGATCGCGCTTGGATACGGAATTTCAAGGATGACCCCTCAGGTCGTTTCGTCCTCACTCGCTGGATCGCTTAAACCGAGGTTACAGAAAATTGATTCGATGATCGAGATCCTCATCGGACTGGAACTAACGGAAATCTGGAACCTTTCACTTACGACGAAGGAACTCATAGCTCATAGCAGTAATGAACCCCTTAGAGTTGATGATTCAAAATCGCAGAGTTTTGAATACCTTCGATGTGACGTGATCTCCTCTCTTTTGCAGGTCTTAGGAGGAACTTCGCATGAAGAGTATCCACAGATGATTTTCGAGGAAGCACCTGTCTTTTCAAGGTCAAACGAAACGGTATCCGGTGTATCAGAGAACGAACATCTAGCGGTTACATTAGCGGATTCCGGAGCCAGCTACACCATGATACGATCTAAGCTGGATGCTTTCCTTCGAACTGTCGTAGGGGAAAAATCTGTCCGATTTGAACCAGCCAGTGATCAGGAAGGAATTTTCGCTTCGGGTCGGACAGCTATCGCTATTCTCACAAAGGATGGTAACGAATCGAAACTCGGTCTGGTCGGGGAGATTTCGCCAGCTACTCTTGAAAAATTTGGCATTTCGGTCCCAGTGGTAGGCTTTGAGATAAACCTCGAACCTCTGCTAAAAGGCTAAAAGCTCTGATCGTGTCTTTTAGTGTTTACCGGGGAAAGGAATCCTGCGGTCAAGAAGCACAAATTCGCGCCGACGGCCTTGTCCGATCAGTGAGGAACGGGGTTTACCCAGGCGTGAAACAGGCCGCTCTAAACTTCTTTTCTTCGGCGCCCCGGATAAGAGCTAGCGAAAGGAAGAAGCAACTATGCTTGACCGATGATCGCTCAGCGTCAGAGCCGGGGCACATTTCCTTTATCTCGCTGACTTTTTGAGTTCATAATAATTTCGCGAAGCGGGTAGAGAACGCGAACGATTAAGTGTCACTGACGCGCCATATCTTTTTCTTGATAGAGAGGAGCTAGATTCTTTTTCTTGGAGATTGAGATCGCTCCATCGTTCAATCTGCAGTTCTACTGAAGGTTGATGATGAAATAAGTCATTTACAAATGATCGATTGTTTTCTGCTCACTTTTTCCATTAGCTTGGTGGGGAGATCTTATACTCTTCAGTAAACTATTTGCCGCACGATTTCCGTGTTTCCTCTCGTCGAAATACATGCTCCCTGAGAGACCTCTTTTCGATCGATGAGCTCAAAATATCTTTTTCTGGCTGTTTCTATCCCGTACTTTGCTCCCCCAGACTTGAGGCCTTGAAGCTCCTCCTCAGATATTTTCCAACCAAATTTCTCGACGCATGACACAGCATCCTCGTAGCTCCTGAACGGGAAAATGTTGTGAATGATTGGTATTTTGATTCCTTTTTCCCTAGCTAGCACTACACGATCAAGATACTTTGAAGTATCTTCAAACAATGATTCCGTCACAAAAATATCAACGCCGGCGACCTCTCTCTGCCTGGCTATCCTGACATAGTTGGGATCAGAAATTTTTGTTAGGTTAAGAGGTGCCAAGATACAGGTTTTCTGGACATTGGAAAGATGAGTTTCTAGATCTCTAATGATAGTCACGAACGCGGCAATCTTGGAAATGTCGTAAACGTTCTTCGGTTCGAGCCCTGAATTGGTGTTATAGGGGTCGCCCCTGACGATCTGTACGTTCTCGATTCCTGAGAAGATCGCGAAAGAAATCGTCCCTAGCAGATTCTGCCTGTTTGAGTCTCTGAGCGTTATCGTAGGAATAATCGAGCTGGTAGTTCTTCGCTTAAGCTCAGCTGCGACAGAAACTGAGTTGAGGTGTATTCGTGCGCCGTCCCGCAATTCAGGAAGAGAAAAAGCATCAGCAAGTGCTTCGAGCTGACCAATGTTTTCGACTATTCTATCAAAGCGGACGGAAAGGTCGATTCTCTGACCTGCTCGAATCGAACCAGGTGCTGGCATCCCGGGGGGAAAAATCTCAACAATCCTTGCAAAACTTCCAGAATTGATTACATCAGAAACTCGCAAAGCGGGCACTACCGAAGAGAAAAGGAGTCGCGAATCAGAAGATTCCCGGGAGGCTTAGCGGCTTGTCCTGCCTGTATGGGACTCTGTTCTTTAGGGCGGTCTCGGCCTTTCCTATTT
>DATNHH010000009.1:0-4306 GCA_035605055.1 Nitrososphaerales archaeon | reverse complement strand
AGGCATGGGACAAGCAAACCCGGAGAATTCGTTCAGCCCCTGAACGAGGACTTCTCTCCTCTTGGCAAACGCCGTAATCATCCTACTGACTGAATCTTGAGGACCGGTCAACGCTTCTAAAGCTGCGAACTGGGCTATGGTGGAGACACACGAACTCTGCGCTGCATTAATTTTTGTCATTGCAGCGGAAAACGGTTCCGGCGCAGCCGCATACCCCAACCTCCATCCAGTCATAGCGTAGGTCTTAGAGAAAGCATTTATCGTGACTGTTCGTTCCTTCATTTCTGGGAGGCTCGCAATACTCACGTGTTCATTTCTTACCGAACCTCCGTCGTCATAAAGGAACTTTTCGTAAACTTCGTCTGAAAACACAAACAAATTGTGTACGATAGCAAACTCTGCTATTTCGCTTAGATTTTTTCGAGAAAGAATCGAGCCGGTGGGATTGCATGGGGTGTTGATCAGTATTGCTTTAGTTTTGGGGGTTATCAAAGTTTCAGCGCTTTCTCGCTCGAAGGAGTAACTGGTCGATTCGTGCATTGCATACGGCACTGGAGTCGCTCCCACCAGACTTACCGCATGGGCATAAGTCGCCCAACCCGGATCAGGGACAAGAATCTCGTCCCCCACATCGACCGTCGAGAGAAATGCCAAATTAATTGCAGAAGTAGCTCCTGCGGTCACTACGACTTCTTTCGAAGGATCATAAGAGACGTTGTTTTCCTTGCCGAGCTTCGATGATATAGCACTCCTCAGTTCAGGCAATCCGGCGCTAGAGGTGTACTTTGTCTTACCTGCGTTTATCGCCCTAATTGCAGCAGATTTGATGTTCTCTGGAGTTTCAAAATCCGGTTCCCCGAACTCCAGCCTGATTACGTCTGGAATTTTCTGTGCTTTTTCGAAAATCTCTCTAATCCCCGAAAGACCCAATTTTCGTGATCGCTGCGAGGGTTCCAGACTCATTTTCGTCTCCATATCTTGGTCGCTTCTTTTTTCTTTAACGACCTTCGAATTTAATTCATACTGTCAGGAACCGTCATTTGTAATCTGAGATACTCGGCTGGAGTACGATTACAATCTCCCTTTTTTCTAAATTTGATTTGACGAGGATAGCTTGGCCATCCGAGATCCTGAGACTATCTCTAATCTGCTTAGGTATTGTCAATCTACCCTGAGTCGAGATTTTGATATGTTTCTCCAAACTGACACCGACAAGCACTGAATTCTCCAATTCGTATTCAAACTTTCGAGTACCAACAAATCCTGAACTTCTCAACTTCCAATTTGCCTCAATAATTGAAAGATACTGGACTTGATTTGTGAATTCTTGGATTATTTTCTGTTTAATCTGCTCTCCGACTGTCTAAATTCACCTATCCAGAAGGAGACGAATAGATCCTAGAAACAGATCTGGCGTCCACAATGGATTATTCTGATGAAGAAAGAGTCGATTCATATTCAAGAGCTCAATGAAAAATGACGAATATTACGATTAGAGGGAGGAATAGCTAGTCAATGACCGCGATCGATGCGGCCTTAGAGATGGTTGCAGTCGTGTTTCTTCTTGCTGCCATGGTTTATTCGATGAAACTGATTCAGCTTACAGCAAACGCCGAGATCGTTGCCATAAGCAAGCCTAAGACGGTCTTTAGATTGATGTCTTTTGCGTTCGCATCTTTACTGCTGTCGCCCATCTTTGGACTCGTCTCTGACCTCTGGCACACCTTACCACTCGTCGGCGAAGTCCAAGACATACTTCTGATTTTGACAGCATTCTTCAGTACCACAGCAATTTACTCGGCCCTTTACTTCTACAGGACTGCACCCGAGAAGGCACAGGCATCCATCAAGCCTGAGTTGACAAACTAGGATCCGAGACATCGATAGATAATTCCGCAATCCTCCGCGGCGGAGCTAAAACTCTTGCAAAGGGCGTCAGATCCTTCTTCTCTCGACATTCAGAAGAAAGAGGACGATTCCAACGCAGAGGCCGCTGAGGCAGCCCTGAATCAGCAGCTGGCAAAAGCTGTCGCAAAGGGCCTAAGCTACTTCGGCGCAGGCCCGGTAGTCGAATCGCTAGTATACATTCTAGAGCTCGAACATTCGATCGATCTCAATTCGCTTACAAATAATCTGGATGCCCTAAGGGCTGCATTGACAAAAATGTTTGGTACAGCCGGCTACACAATCGAAGGTAAGATAGCGGAATCACTCGGAAAGCAACTAGGAGTTGATGTCGATGGAAAATCACTCGACTCCTTAGTAAAAATCTTACGTGAAAGAATTCAGGAATTTATTCCGGCAAATAAATGACATTTTGGTGACAGATTCGGCAAGTATATATCTGATTGAATGCCTCAGGCTTGCAATTTGCTCGACGTTTCCTACAGGTCTGACAAACCTGATAGTGTTCTGATATATGCCGACGGTTCTGATGCAAGAGTTCTGCGAAAACTGATCTTCAGTCTGGGTTCGGAAGAGAAGGCTCAGACTGCATTGATTCTCACTGGCTTCTTGTCTAAATTAGAACAGAAGGGAGGGATTGCCTCGGCAGTGAGGGCAAGAAAAGTAAAAGAGAATTTCAAGGAGCTTGTCGGGATTTCATTCCCGGAATTCCTTATGATGACTGAAACTTTTTGACCGAAAAGTTCAGGCTGTGACGTCTTCCATGTCAGGATCTGCTACTTTCTGAGCTATAGGTGGCTCTCTTTTCGTCGTAGCCTCTCGAATTATCCCGGCAACAAGCATTGTAAAGCCGCCCACGACTACAAGCCCGAGCGAAACATAGAAACCAACGGACGGAATTGCAGAAAACAGGACCGCGAGGATAAAGATAGATGCGGACATCACTGCCAAAATCAAAGGTGTTCTTTTTCGGTTATTTTGCGACGCCATGCGATGATTTTCCGTTTCGCCATGACCTGCGGCTCGGCTTCAAAAGCGTTGCGCTTTTGGTACCGAAACTGGCCTGAATTCATCACATCGAGACCTTGCTCTCAAAACCTTCTTTTCTGAAGACAGTCTCAGTCGCTTTTTTCACCCTGGCTCTGCTCTCAACGCTAGTGTAAACTCTCAAGACGTCCATGTAGCCAGCAATTGTGCCTAACAAGGGAAGCTCGCCGATACCGAGCTCGTAGGATGGGATGTCCTTTCCATGTCCTTCATCCTCCAGACCACCTTTCACAACGGTTATTCCTTTGAAAGTTTCCCTCGCAGAAGAGATCGGTACTGACGGCGCAGTAGGTACATCGACAAAAACATCGCTGATATCTACTTTGGCTCTTTCGGCAATTTGACCCGCGAGGGTCTCGCGAAAACTTCTCTGATTGAAAATTGAAGTTAGAAAACTATCGCGCCTCTGGACTGTTTGTTCGAAAACACACTTCAGAAGTTTCCTTTTCTGATAGTCAATTGCAAGTTTTTTTGCTAGCCTAAGCTCTTTGTCCCCTCTGGGTTCGATGTTGGAAATTCTATGCAGAGTAATCTCGTCGGTCAAGGAAAGGTAATTGGAGAGGGATAGGTCAGTTAAATTCAGTTCCTTATCAGCAAGGCTCATTGATTTGATCAGCATTAGTTCAGCCGCCCTAACGGTTCTGTGAAAATACACAGCCCTAAACATCTCGTATCTAGAGATCATCAGGGCTTCGAAAGCAAAAACGGCAGCCTGAGAGATTGCAAGTTTTCTCTCGACAACACGAAACGAGTTAATTATCCGGTGGACGTCCACCTTGCCGTACTCGACGCCGGTGAAGTAAGAGTCCCTCAGCAGATAATCCATGATATCAACCGAAAGGCCACCGCCGATTATGTCGTTCATGAATTCCATTTCCTTGGTTGATTTTCCGACCGCGAGGTCACTTATCCTCGCTCGCGAGAAACCATGAGATTCTAGAATGTCTCCGATTTCCGTTTCACGAATTATTTTCTGACTCATGTCTTCATGGGTTACGTCAGTTTTTCCCGCGAGGACTTCCTCGAACATGTGGCTAAATGGCCCGTGGCCTACATCATGAAGCAGAGCCGAGACCCGAATTTTATCGGTCGTTTCCTGCTTGAATCCCGATTTTCTGGATTCGAGCACTCCTCCAACCCTGCCTGCGAGAAACATACACCCAATTACATGTTCGAACCGGGAGTGCTGTCCACCGGGATAAACGAGGTGACACCCGGCAAGCTGCCTAATCCGCCTTAGCCTTTGAAAGGTGGCCGTATCAATTATTCTTCTCTCAAGAGCATTCGCGTATATGTAACCGTGAATGGGATCCCGAATCTCGGCACTAGAGAAATGGTTTCTCAGATTGGCGGG
>DATNHH010000008.1:0-4997 GCA_035605055.1 Nitrososphaerales archaeon | reverse complement strand
CCTATCTTTCTCGCGCCGTGGTAGAATCCGAAACCTCCCGAAAACATGCCGAGGCTGGGGGTGATCTGAAACACGTCCTCTTTGCCCAGACCAGACATTACAAGTGACCTCGCGGAGACCTCTCCCCACTCCTCGATGTCTTTTGCAGTGTGCAAACCGAGCGTCGGAGTTCCGGTCGTGCCAGAGGTGGCATGCATCTCGACTACTCTATTTCTTGGAACAGCGAGGGTGCCAAATGGATAGTTTTCTCTGAGATCGTCCTTCGTTGTGAAGAATTTCGTTTTTTGAAGTTTTGAGATATCCCTGATTTCATCGGGCTTCAAGCCTGCGCTGTCCAAGGCTCTCTTGTAGTAGACTGAATTCTCGTAAGCGTAATGCAAGACCTCGCGAAGACGCTTTGACTGTAACTCCCGGAGATCCTTCTGAGGGAGACGCTCCATTTTCTCATTGAAAAACGCAGAATTTTCGGGCAATTTGTAATTATCACCGCGATATTCGAAATTCGGATATTAGCCTTCTTTCTACTTTTCCCCCTTACTCGTCTCCAGTACTCTGTAAAGAGAGATTGAGGGAACCTCGTTTGCTTAGGTTGGGTTGAAATCTAATAGATCAGTTCAATTAGAATCAAGCTTCCCGAGCTCCGTTCAGCTCGTTTCAAGCTCTTCGGCCAAAAAACACACACGTGTGTGAAACGCGGAAAAAAATTCTATATAAGAATCAATGAAAACGGTTCTGGTAACATATTGGGACATAGAACCAAATTCTAAAGGTGTTAACTAGAGGGACATGACGAATTTTAGATCTGTGAGGAGTTTTGCGCATTCAACACAAACTCTTACGAATTTTCCTTCATATTGAATGGATACCATTTCTCTAACTCTGGTTGTTTTGTCGCACCTATGACACTTTGTTATACGATTCAAGGTGATCTCGCTCAACTTGAGAGATCAAAGAGAGGTCTATTTTAACATGAAATAGCGAAAGTTCTGGTAATCTATTGGGGACATGAAAGGACTGATAACTGTCGGGATATGGATGAAAATCCGAGGCTAGGAAGATCTGTAATCTGTGAGGAATCGAACTATATCGGTTTGCAGGTTATTATTCGAATTATTACGAAGCCTTACTGTGTATTGCTGAGTAGCTATTGTTACAGGAAAAGAGTTTCTGAATGGAGTTAGTCGAGTGAAAATAACAGAGGCGAAATGGATTCGGCCTTCAAGATTTTCCTTCACGGTTGCTTCTGTTGGTGCCATTTGGAAAGCAAGAAAAGCAATTCCGTTTATCCAATTTATTGTAGGTTCAGATGGATTTGGTTGTGCTATTGCTGTTCGTATTATATCCTCGAAAAAAGCAGGATTTTCTTGTTCAACAATTTCATGAATTATGATTTCACTAAAAGGGACAAATTTTACACTTGCCATAATAGATTTTGAAGAATATTATCAGTATATAGGTTCATCTTATTTTGAGTTCTGTTACCTCTGCAGAGGGATTAATCGTGTTCTTCCCCGTGTTTTACTGATCGAGAGATGGAAGGAATTGGCAGTTAAGTCAAAACGCACTAATCGTAATAAGAGAAACGATAGCTAGGCAAGTGCGTCAAGAACTTCTTGATTGTACGTTGATTTGACAGAAACTAAACACTTATGATCTAACAGATGCAGAGCGCAGAGAAATGACCCACAAACACAGTAGAACCCAGCCATCTCTTTGCAGCTAAAACAGAAAATAGTTCCGCCGATTATCTTGATCCGCTGCTTCGGTTTGGGCACATCCACGCTTAAAAAAAATCTCTGTTTAATTAATAATAGTTCCTTAATCGTTCAATTTGTCGTTGTGAGGTTAGCCAATAAGGAAAAGAACAAGCAAGCAAAAATTCTGTTCTCCTTGTAGAATTTAGTCGGCAATCCTGGAAGAAAGGAGCTGATGAAGGCGATGATGGGTGGTTAAAGTTTCAAGATGGAGAAGAAGGAAATGTTGAGACTATAATCGTTCAAGTAAAGAGCGATTATGTTTCAGTTAAAGACATCAGAGAATTGAGAGACGTACTTCAAAAGAAGAATGCCGCTATTGGTATTTTCATAACACTGGAAAAACCGACTTCTGAGATGATCAAAGAGGTGAAAGAAACTAACCCTTACGTTTCTCCGGGATGGTAAGAAGAATATCCACGAATCCAAATTCTAGCAGTTGAATCTTTTTTGGAGGGACAGAAACCAAAAATGCCGCCAGCAATGAAGCTGTTCAAGGAAGCTCCGATTGAGATCAGAGCTGAAATGTCAAAGCAGAATTACACTTTCCTGACCGGCAAAAATCTGACCTTATTCGGATGAACTTGTCGTAATTCGCTCATTCCAGCTTTCCTTGTTGCAACAGCATGAGAGACCGAAAATCTTTTCCTGAGCATTGTCTTCATCAAAATCGATCTTTAGGATTCTCCTAGCAGAACATCTTGTATGCTTGCCTCGCTGACAAGCTAAACAGACTCGTAGATTGTTGTCGTCTAAAATTAGTAGAGCTACCAATACAAACTTTCACATGAGTTTACTAAGAATTTAGTCTCTATTGCTGTACTAGAAGAAGCTCCCGAATCTATACGCGTGAATCGGCAATCTGGATTTGAAATACTGGAAATTCGCAATTCCTGACCGGATAATACTTTCATCCCTGACCGCAAGAGCAAACTTCTAGGATTTGATTACTTGAAATGTTTCAAACGCATCTATTTTCAAGATAAAGGCTCGTCGTAGTTAGAGCTCAAGTTAGTTGCTGCGTTCTCGATGTCATGGCCGGAATAGATCGAAACATGACAAAACGAAGCAAGCTTTCTCGCCGCTTCGGATACGACCGAGACAGGCGAGAGTATTATCGCTCTCTGAGCTTCAAGCTCGAAAGAGGTTACGCTCATTTTTAGCACGTCCTCGATAGAAACATCAATCTGCTCGGAGAACCTGAGCACAATGCTGGATGATTTCACGTCCTGTCTGTTTGCGAAAATGTCGACCGGGTACTCTCGACCGGAGTATCCCTTTACCAAAGCAAGCTTCCGAACTGTGTAGCCGCGTCGTGAGAGAAATCCTTCGACGAGATCTAGCGCCTTGTGCTGCTCCGGCGAGATCACCGTCCCCGCCCGTGGGGCAAAGCTCACCTGAGTTAGCATAAACTCCATGGTCAAAGAGATCTTCGACAGGCTTTCTATGTTGCCGCGAAGGGTTCTCTGTCCAGTCGGGGTCAAGGAGTACATCCGCTTCTTTAGCGGCGCTTCCTCGAATTTTTGCTGCCAGGTGCCGATTACCAATCCTGATTTTTCTAACGCATGCAGGTGCGGGTATAAAGTGCCGTAACTGATGTTGATCTTAAACCAATTCAAGAGATGTTTTCGAAGTTCGTACCCGCTCTTCGGAGAGAAAGTGAGGAGATACAAGATTTCAATATCCACGAGCTGCTTTGCAACATTTGTGGATTCGAGGGAACGCGGTTGCGAGAGCCGTCCTTCCTCCTGTTGCTTCATGGATAGCATATTTTTTGATCCCGTTGTTGTTCTCTAACTACGCATCTCACGATCTCTAGGATTGGTTACTTCCTGGAAGTTTTAGCTTGAGAATTGAGTTCTCAACCGGTCGAGCTTCATATATAATAAAAATGAGAATGTGATACGGATTCCGGGTACGAACCAGGAATACTCAAAGGAAAAAGGTTGTTAGGGCAGAGTTCGCCAAAAAAAGCGGCGAGGAATTTTGAAAGAGAGAAAAAGAAAAAGTCCGATCAGGATTCGCTCTGTAAGTTGAGGTCTTCCCTGATCGAGATGAACTGATTCAGTAGCTGAAAGCCTTTGTCAGATAGGTGGTAGGTCTTCTTGTCGTCTTCCATGGTCGGAATTACAAGTCCCTGTGCTTCAAGCGATCTGATGTATGACTGCATTACAGTCCACGAAAGATTCGCCTTGTACATGATGTGGGTAGGCTTTTCTGCGCCCGCTCCGATTGCTTTCAGAATGTCGCAAAAAGTCTCCATTCGAGACCTTCTACTAACCTGGATCGCGTTACTCTTCGGTGCCTGCTGTTGCGGCTGTGTGTTCTGATATTCTTGTGACATCTTTTAGTTCGACCTTTACTGAGTATTCGAATAACAGAGTTTGTTATATCAAGATGCTGTAACTAGAGAGTAGATCTAGAAGGGACTGCCGCTTATAAAAGATCAATCTGAAACATGGATCCCGGCTTCATAACGACTAATATCGACTTTGTCAGATTACCTGCAAGCGAATATATTTGGCGGAGACGAAAACAGAAACCACAGCAGTTGAGACACAATCTCAACCACAACAAGGAGTCTCTCACAAGAATCAGTCCCAGCAGGGACGCAGTGATCTTGATATTAATTTTGCAATAAAATCTTTGCAGGAAGAGACCCAGCAGATATTTGAACTGATTGAGATGGAGCGCACATACGGCGCAGAAGTCTCAAACCAGCTGAAACAAATTATCAATCCGCTTAATCTATCGTATCACATCAAACCAGAATCCATCTCAAAGACTGATTCGTCTATCTCAGATGTCGTATTGACACCTCAAGGGATGATATGCGTTTTCAACAACGCAGGTTCAATGATCTCACGGCCTCTCGAGTCGTTCCAGAGTGATGTGTTGATTAGAATACTGCTTGAGGTAATCCCAGAAATCAAGGTCATGCTGAATGAGAAGCGGCAGAAGATGAGCGGCCGCGTAATGACGCTTGAGAGGGTCGCAAAAGAGCTCAGGAAGGTACCGGCGTTGGTCCCCAACAAGCCCACTCAAGGTGGAAAATCCAACAACGAGCAGGGTTCAAATGAATCTCGAGACAAATCATCCTCTGGCGCAAGCCAGGATGCGATGAAATCAGTCCTGGACAAGCAGTAATTCCATCGTGAAATGCCCAATTTTTTCTCTGGGCAGAGATATATAGTACCAGACTGCGGCAATTCCGGAGTTTCTTGGCAGCATGCGGGAAGAACT
>DATNHH010000007.1:0-8398 GCA_035605055.1 Nitrososphaerales archaeon | reverse complement strand
AGGGGTAGTCTCACAAAAGAATTGCAGTACAAATGGACGGTATTGCTAGTAACGACGATCGGCATCCTGATGTCCGGAATCGATTCGAGAATAGTCATTGTGGGATTGCCCGAGGTTGCCTTTGCTCTACATGCTGACGCCGAACAGGCTATTTGGTTTACTCAGGCGTACGTTTTCGGAGCTACCATCGCCGTCTTGATGATTGGTAGAATTGCGGACATTTTCGGACGAGTTCGAATTTACAACATTGGATTCGGAATCTTCACAATTGGTTCGCTTTTGACCGGATTGTCGCAATCACCCGACCAGGTGATACTATTCCGAGGAGTCCAGGGGTTCGGTTCTGCATTCATAATGACGGTAAGTGCGACGTTGATCACAGACGCAACTCCACGAGACGAGCTCGGATTCGCAGTCGGGCTAAATCAAATAGCTTTCAGGGCTGGATCTATCGCGGGACTGACTGTAAGCGGCATCATCCTCTCATTCCTCGACTGGAGGTTCCTCTTTTTGATCAATGTCCCGATAGGTATTATTGGAATCTACTGGTCTCACGGGAAGCTGAAAGAAATCGCGAAGCTCGATGAGGGCGCGCCCATGGACTGGATCGGATTCGCGTTGATCACAACCTCGATTTCGGGTTTATTACTTGCCCTAACTTTCGCCGCATACGGCATGTCGGGTATTGATCTTGTCGTTTTATTCTTCTCAATCTCGGCTCTTTCCCTCACACTTTTTGTCTACCAGGAAAAAAAGATTGAATATCCTCTACTGGATCTCAGCATCCTCCGGATTCCAGAATTTACTGGAGGATCGATTGCCGTGATGATAAATGCGATCGCATGGGGTGCGCTTTTGCTCATGCTGAGCCTCTATTTCCAAGTTGGTCTTGGGATGGGTCCATTCCAGGCCGGAATCCTAATTCTACCATTCGAAATTGCTTTTTTGTTGACAGGGCCTTTGAGCGGAAGACTGTCTGACAAGTTTGGACAGATTCGGTTCACGATTTCGGGTCTCGCGATCCAAAGCTTTGCACTATTACTTTTCTCGACATTGGGCACAGGTACGTCGTTCTTCTACGCTGTGATTTACATGGCAATATTCGGGGCAGGAGTCGGATTGTTTGCGTCGCCGAACATGAGTGCAGTTATGGGGGCATCGCCAGCAAATCGCAGAGGGATTGCATCAGCCATCAGAACGACGGCGTGGAATGTTGGTTACACGATCAGCCTTAACCTTGCAATAGTCTTGATGTCACTCACTCTTCCTTACCAGACTGTGAGCTCGTTGATTGCGTCTAACGTATCGACGATTTCATCAGCAAACCGAGAGCTGTTCGTTGAGAGTCTAAAGTCAACCTACATCTGGCTGGGGCTGATCAACACAACTGCAATAGTTCCAAGCCTGTTTGGGACGAGGGTGCTGAAAATGTCGAGATTTGCTCAAAAAGCAAAGGTGGACTCGAAAACCCCACAACATACAAGTTAACTCTGCAGTTTAAACCCTCGATTTTCATGAACGCATCTGTGGCTCAGTTCTCAATTTCGTTATTTCGAGAAAGGCTGAACGACTGGAGTTGAGGCATGACTGGTTGACTTCTTTGCTTTTCTGGAGAAAGATCTCGAAAGGATCAGTCCAGTTAAAGCCAGAACAATCGCTCCTGATTCAAAAACAATCCAGGTCCAATCAGAAAAGAAAAATTCTTGATAGCTAAACGGGATCAGGATCTGGAATGTCGTCCCGCCAGCTGTAAACACGTCGTACGATAGGTGCGCCAAAAGAGTAATCGGACCCACAAACAATAGCTTCGCCAATAGTTCGTTTGAGAGTCGCAATTTGGTACCAAGATACAAGATGAACGAGGTTGAGACTATCAGGTAAAGTACGGAGTGATCAGGTCTTCCACTGACACTGTATCCCACCGCGCTCAGAACGTGATCAATGTCAATGAGGATTGCGAGAGCTCCTGTGAGGAGTGCAATATCAAGGTCCATGAGAGGAAGCGCCGCTATGAACCCGAAAAGATAATGCCCGCCTATCTCAATCGCGAGTTTCGTGAACTCGTACTCGTGGTAATGACTCCCAGGCTGGTAGTATAGGAATCCAATCAAACTATAAGCGAGGGAGAGTGCAGTGTAGAAGGCGGCTATCACCATCATTACCTGAAACTTTCTTTTGCCGCCGAAGACTCTAAAATAGTCCATTTCATCTCATTCCTTCTGAGAATTCAATCAAAACTTGCGTGAGAGAAGAACGATTCTCCTTTCGCTCTCATATAGTTTGTCTAGCTCTCACCATGGAGGAAATGGATGCGTTTTGAATAAATTTGTCTAGAAAAGCTAACTCAGCGGAGTATAATGCTATTGGAGAAATCTGGCATTATCACAATCCGGATTTTATTGCTATCTAACAAAGAGAGAGAATAAGAAATTGACAGAATTCACCGACAGATGGCAGATGAACAGGGATAAGGAAAACGTTCCGAGCAAGCTCAAGGACGCAATGAATCCTCCGGGCGATCTCAGAAAGAAGCTAGTTGACACCGACAGGTCACTGACCTCTCAAATTTCGAAACTTGACAAAACTGTTACGAAGATGACTGAGAAGGAGAAGGTCCTATTCAACAAGACGACTGTGGCATTCCAAAAACACGACACTACGATGGCCCACGCCTATGCTAACGAGCTATCTGAGCATCGCAAAGCCATGAAACTCGTGCAAAGTGCACGACTCTGTTTGGAGCAAGTTCAAATGAGACTAAAGACAATTACTGACTTTGGCGATCTCGCAAACGTGCTCGCTCCAGCCGGGCAGGTAGTTAGAACAGTTAGGACAAGTCTCCAAAAAGTAATGCCTTCAGCCAATGACACACTCTCTGAGATCTCAACCGGTCTGCAGGGGATGATGCTCGATATCGGATCGGTGCCGGGCATGTCAATGAGCTTTGAGTCAAATGGCGAGGAGGCAGAAAAGATACTCGCGGAAGCGTCCGTTGTCGCCGAGACAAAGATGGCTTCATCTCTTCCGGACATTCCGGAAGCTGCTCTCAACAACACAGACTCGAACTCAAGTATTTAGCTATTGAAATGGGAGCGGGGGAAGTAATTCCCCTCTCTATATTTTCAAATAGAGATGTTCATATCATCTCGAATCAAACAGCGGCAGGGATGTGGCCCGCAGTCTGATTCGCGCCGTAACTTTTGATCTATGGCTAACTCTAGTCTGGGACTCTAAGGAATTAGAAGAGTACAGAAGGCTCCGCCGACTCCTAAATTTTCATAAATTCGTCAACCGAGTCGGCTCGAAAGGAAGGAGCTACAAGCGAATTGACTTCAACGCTATTCGTCTCGCTATGGAACAGCTAAGTGTCAAGGTGAACAAGATCTATGATGAGGGAAGGGATGTGTCTCCCGAGGATCGTGGCCGAATTTTGTTTGAGCTTCTAGGAATCAAGTTTCACAGATACGAAACAAGGAATCTCGAAGAGCAAGCCGGAAGGATACTGTCCGATTCCGGCTATTATGGGAAGTACCCGCATGTCAACACGGAGGCAAAATCAGTTCTGAGAAAACTGAAACAAGAGGGCATTAAGATCGGGCTCATTTCTAATGCGGCGAGATCCTCAAGAACGTATCGAAGGATGTTGAATTCTTATGGGATCGGCGAATACTTTGACTCGCTAACCATCTCCTGTGAAGTCGGCTACCTGAAACCGGCCAGGGAGATCTTTCACGTTGCACTGGAGGAGCTTTCGGTCGAACCGCACGAGGCGCTTCACGTCGGTGACCTATTCAAGGCGGATGTCGTTGGTGCGGTCTCCTTCGGAATGCACTCGGCTCTCTATACTGGGCTGTGGCACAAATACGCCCAATACATGAACCCAGGCGAGCACATTCCTGAAGATTTCAGAGTACCGGAAAAACGCATTGTCCGAGAGATTGAAAGTCTGCGTAAAGTTCCCGAGCTTATTCATAGTTAGCAGGGAACTTTTTGCACACAGTTCCTCTCTCACTCGAGCTCAAGAACCTCGGAAAATCCTTCTCATCGTTTAGAGCGATCGACAATGTCAACCTAGGAGTTAAGCAGGGGGAGGTCTTTGGACTCCTGGGGCCAAACGGTGCGGGAAAGACTACAACGATGAGGATTATCTCGTGCTTGCTGAAGCCGACCGAAGGAGACGTTCTAGTCAATGAAAAAAGCGTCAGAGATCCTGTGAAGAGAGTTGAAATTAGTCGAGAGATAGGACTTTTGACGGAGAGCCCCAATATTTACGAGCGACTGACTGCGGAGCAGAACCTTGTATTCTTTGCGAGAGCCTACGGAGTGCCGGAACAAGAGATTGGCAAACGAGTTACCAAGGTCTTGCAGGACTTCGATCTCGACTCTAGAAGAATGGAGCGAGTCGGTACTTTCTCCAAAGGAATGAAACAGAAACTCGCCATAGCAAGGGTGTTAGTACACAGCCCCTCAATCCTTTTGCTGGATGAGCCTACCGCATCACTCGACGCTGAAGCTGCTAAGGAAATCAGGTCTCAAATATCGGATACTGCGAGAACCGGCGGACACACAGTACTTCTTTCGACGCACAACTTGGACGACGCTTCTCGATTGTGCGATCGAGTTGCTATCTTGAGTCATGGCAAAATCTTGGCCACGGGAACCGAGGAAGAGATTTCATCGCTGATGAAAAACTACAGCTCCAATCGAAGATCAAATTCGGTGCAAATTACTCTACTTAGCTCTCAAACCTTCTCTGAAGATTCACTCCAAGGGCTGATCAAAGGGGTGGAGCACGTCTCAAAGGATAGCGATGGAAAGACGATCGAGTTATCCTTCGGCTCTAGATACTCGGAGTCTGAGATCGATTTACTGACAGCAAAGGCAATTGATGCTCTCGTGAAAGCAGGTGCTAGCATTACTAGCGTCGTCCAGAGGAAACCCTCTCTCGAAGACCTCTACCTCGAAATTGTTTCCAGGGATGAGAATAGCCAAAAATGAAAATTCAGAACGCTATGCTTGTATTCCAAAAGGACTGGCTTGAGATAAAGCAGAGTAAACAACTACTGATTCCGATATTCGTTCTGCCAATCGTGATGGTTGTGTTCTTACCCATTGTCGCGGTTCAGATACCGGTCCTCGCACTCTCGGGAAATGGCGCAGGCAGCTTCACATCGTCGTTTTCGCTGCCATTCGAAGCAGCGGGACTTACAGCAGGCATGACTGCGAAGCAGGCTTTTGTTTATTCGATGTCGACAGTATTCTTTGCCCCATTTACCATGCTTGTACCTTTGATAGTCTCCTCGATAATTTCCTCTGACAGTTTTGCAGGGGAAAAAGAACGGAAAACTGTTGAAGCTTTACTTGCTACTCCGCTATCGGACATGGAGCTCCTGTTTGGAAAAACGCTCGTGTCGTTCATCCCGGCGATGATCGTGACATTCCTATCGTTTTCGATTTATGCCGGCATAACTGACTACCTGGACTATCCGATGTTTGGTTACGCAATTTTGCCTAATTCGTTGTGGATCCTGATTCTTTTGGGAATCGCTCCGGCTTTCGCAATCGCTGCTACTGGTCTTACAGTGATCGTTTCAACAAGGGTCAGTGGAACAAGGGAAGCTCAGCAGATTAGCGGACTACTAGTGATTCCAATCATAGCACTTCTCTTCGGACAAACAACTGGAGCACTCTTACTGGGAATGGACACTCTCATCGTTTTGTTTGCCGTAATGATCGTAGTTGACTACATTATTCTTCGTCTCGGAGTTAGGCTGTTCAATCGAGAAAGAATACTCTCGAAACTCTAATGAGATTCAAGACAAATACTTCATTATTTCTCTCTCGAATTCTTCTTTTGGCATTGCCCCGATAAGCACATCGAGAACCTTTCCTTTGTTCGTAACTAGAAATGTCGGAATGCTCATTATGCCAAATTGCTGCGACGTCCGAGGGTTGTCGTCGACGTTCACTTTTGCAAAAATAATTTTGCCGCCGTATTTTTCTGCAAGTTCGTCCAGAATTGGCGCCATCATTTTACAAGGGCCACACCACGAAGCCCAAAAGTCAGTGACCATTAAGGATTGAGACTTAATTGCGGGAAAGAAGGTTTCGTCAGAAAGGACAACGGAATCCATCAGTCTACGACCGGCATGCTTAGAGTAGAGCGAATCGACGGAATTGATCTTATCCTCGTGGTGATAATGCTCTTCAATCTCTCGTTAGTCTCCGCGTTCACAATCGCGATAATATCGTACGTTCCATAGCTGGTATGGACTTCGATCACCTCGGGAATTGATTTGACCGAGGCATACACCTCCTGTTCCTTGCCCACATCTGCATTTACTAATACGATTGCTCTCGGCATGAAACGGGAACCCCTAAGGGAAAAGACCTTGACACTTTGTGGCGAGAGATTAATTATGCTTTTTCATTTGTACGCGCGCGAGAATAACGACTGCTTCGGCAAAGGCCTTTAGGTCGTTATTCCTGATACCATTCTTCGTGTTTTTGGAAAAAATATCCCTCTCCTTGGTTATCTTATCCAACATTAATTTTAGCCGATCAAGCTGCCGCATGTTCAGATTCCCAATTTTCTGCTCTATTGTAACTACGGAGTCTGAGGGGTCGAGGCCTAGTTCATTCAGAAGCTTAATATCTTCCTCTTCCAGGTCCACGCTTATTCGCTCCCGGCCGATCTGAAGCTTGGCCGCCAGTAGTCAAGAGCAGCCAAAAAAGCCTCTTTACCTATCCTGTCTGAAAACAAGCAGCGCGAAGACTTGTTCTCTTTCGGCTCACTCCATATACTGATAACCAACTCATTATCTTCATTCTTTGTGGAATATACATACATGCCATTCACAACCTTGTATTCCGTGTTCAAAAGTGACTGAAGATGTTCCTGGCCGATTATCGTAGCAATCGAGCGAACTTTTCTCAATTCACTTCTGGTGACAATTTTTGCCAACGATCAAATCACTTAATTATTTTTCATAACTTCAAGCTCGAATTTCATAGATTGCACGAGAAAATTGACAGAACGAGTCTCGGTCAACCTTTTCACTAGATCTCTCTCGGTAATAAGGCCAAGGATAGGTCCTGAATTCTCTTCAACTGCAAGCCCGCCGATACCGAAGATCATCATCCTTGAAGCGGCAACCCTGATGTCGTCATCAGCTTCAACTGAAATAACGTCCCGTGTCATTATCTCTGAGATTTTCGTTCTAAAGGTCGACGTTTCTTCAGTTGACGCAATCCTGCTAAGGAGCCTCAAAATATCTTTGTTTGTGATCATGCCGATCGGAGCTTTCGAATTGTCAGATACGATCGGAAGTCGCCTGACTCTGTTTTCAGACATTAAGTGAACCGCGTCCGCCATAGAGGACCTAGAATCAATCATCGTAACTTGTCTAGTCATTAACTCGGACACTTTGACTCCAAGCGGCTCAGATCCAGTACCCAGTAACCCGACAAGATCTCTAAGAGTAATAATTCCTTGTATTAGTCCTGTCTCATCCACGACCGGTAGGGCACCGATATTGTGCGCCACGAACTTCTTTACCACTTCCACAAGGCCGTCTCCTCTTTCTACCACTATCGGGTGCAGGGACATTATTCTGAAAAGTGGTATGTCAAGAGACCTGATGATATCTTCCGAATTAGTCCTAGGTCCTAGCGCGAGAGAAATAGAATCAATTACATCCTGAGCAGAAAGTACGCCTGCTAACCTCTTGCCTGATTCGGTTATGACCGGTAAGTGGCGAAAATTCCGCTTTTGCATCAATAGAGCCGCGTTCAGGATGCTCTCATTTTGAGTAACACAGAGGGTCTGCCTGGTGAATAGCCACCACAGATCTCCGGTCTTTTCCGGCAAGTACTATTACTCCTCGACCGGCACTTCTTGTGGAGGAATTGGCGCCTCTTTTACTTCGTCCTCTATAGTTTGAATAACTGTGAATTCAGAGTTTAGAACAGTCTCCCGTTGATGCTTGGGAATTTCGAATACACTGAAAAATTCTTCCATTTTCTGACTCAATGTATCTAAATCATCTTGTCGTTTGTTCAGCCTTCGGTATTCAACTGACACAGGTTTTGAGTATTTGCCTCGGAAGAATAGACTCCTTACGCGCTTGTAAACTCGCTCTGGTAAAAGCTCGGACAGAGACTTTTCGCTCGGGTATTCGAGTCTTGAAATCCTCTCGAACGTCTCGTTCGAGATGCTCCCATCAATTTTGTCCACATTGATGTAATTCAGGATGTCGTCTTTTTTTGGCGGAAGCCCTATTCTGTTTTCTTCCACCATTCCTCTTATGTAAATTATGCCGCCTACCATCCCAGTTCCGACATAATTTCCCACGGGGTTTTTTTCATTTGATAGGTTCAGAATAACTACTACGCCCCC
>DATNHH010000006.1:0-5754 GCA_035605055.1 Nitrososphaerales archaeon | reverse complement strand
TCCAGACGGTCTCCAACGACCGTGTACTCCGTTGCCGGATAGATTATTGCCTCGTTTCTTTTTCTGATGGCCTTTCCGGTTAGAGTGTCGATTTCGGTTATTTTCTCAACGTCGTCCCCAAAGAAATCGACCTTGATGACGTTCTCGCTCGCCGTTGCAATTTCTAGTGTGTCTCCCTTCACACGGAATTTGCCTCGCGAAAGCTGGAAATCATTTCGCTGATACCTGATTGAAACGAGTTTCTTCAATAAAACGTCCCGATCGATTGATTGGCCCGGAAAAATTCCAATAACATTATCCCGGAAGTCGTCAGGCGCCCCGAGACCATAGATGCAACTCACACTGGCGACGACGATTACATCTCGTCGCGATATCAGCGCCTGCATCGCTCGCTGTCTTAAGGTCTGGAGGTCTTCGTTGATCGATGTGTCTTTCTCGATGTATAGATCCTGCTGAGGAACGTAGGCTTCCGGCTGGTAGTAATCATAGTAACTTACGAAATACTCCACTGCGTTGTGGGGGAAGCATGCTCTAAATTCACTTGTGAGCTGCGCGGCGAGAGTTTTGTTGGGCGACATTACAAGCGCGGGCCTCTGAAGCCTCTGGATGACGTGCGCCATCGTAAGCGTCTTGCCTGTACCGGTCGCCCCGAGTAGAACTTGATGTTTGAGTCCTCTGAGAATACCGTCGGTTAGTTTATCGATGGCCTGGGGCTGGTCGCCTTTGGGAGTATATTCGTTGCTAATTTCAAACTTCCCAGCGTTCTTCGATTGAATGTTCAGTGTTGTCAAACTAGATCAGCTCCAATCTGCTTCTTCGATTCTTCTGGATACTTTATGGGGCGGCCCTCGGAAACGTCCTTGATTCTCAAGAGCGCGTCTCTGGTTCCCTTCCGAACGTGCCGTTGGATGAAGGGAGTTGCAAACCAATAAATTCCCGTAAAATGGATTTTCCACAGAGCGACAAGTCTCTGCCGATTCTCGCCCGCAGACTCCAATCTCAAAAATTTGACCCCCTCGGTCAGACCTTTGAGATACTGGATTTCAATTTCGGTTCTCGGTCGCAGCGTAACTCTCTGTTTTATGCCGTGCTTGCGAAAATTTTGGTAGATCTCACGATCGATGACATTCCCCTCCCTAGTGAGATTTTTAACTTCCCGCGTGCCCCACCAGTACTCAGGTTCATTGTCCAGATCAGAAATGATATCCCAGACCCTGTCAACGGGGGCATCGATTTCGATCGATTCTTCGATTTTCGGCACTTGAGATTCATCGATCAAGATATCTCGACAATCAGAAAAACACTTTGCTTGTCGAAAGCTATAGCCGAAAATGGGTTATTGATATTAAAGCCCAGATCGGAAAGTGTCTATTGAACTCAATCAGCAACGAAGGTTTTTTGGGCAAGGCGATCTCGCACGAACATTCTCGCATACCTGTACCCACGGTAGACCTTGTGGTCAGAAAAGGTGGCAAGATACTGCTTGAGCAGAGGGGAAGAGCTCCATTCGAGGAGATGAATTGTCTGCCCGGCGGCCATGTTGACTACGGCGAGACCGTCGAATCGACAGCACTTCGAGAACTAAAGGAAGAAACTTCTATCGATGCTAGACTCGTCGGAATCTTGGGTGTATTCAGCGATCCTAATAGAGATCCGAGGGGTCAAAGGATTAGCATCGTGTTCGTCGCCGACTGGATCAGTGGCGAACCGATCGGGGCCGATGATGCAAAGAGCGCCGAGTGGTTCGACGAATTAAGTCTGCAAAATCATATGATACCGTTAGCCTTTGACCACGCACTGATTCTTCGCCACTACTTCAAGTGGAAGAATTCGCAATCGGAAACTTTCTGGTCTTCGAAAAAGGATTAGACTCTTTCCGCGGAAACCCACATCTCTTCAATTGAGCTCCTGGTCGATCTAGCAAATGAAGTATTTCTCACCCAGATAGCTATGGCGTGATTAATTTCTCCCGATAGTGGATCGGGAACTCCGATTATCACGTCGTCGAGGTCTGTAATCATCATGTCGAACATTATGTTGTCAGATTTTCGAATCTCTGCATTGGCGCCTTTAGCTTCCTGCAAATCCTCTTTTGTTATCTTGACGCTTTTAGGGGCAATTATTCTAATTCGCTTTTTCCCGGACTCCCTGTTTGCAAATTCGAGCAAGATGGGGATGAAGAACTCCCTTGCTTCCACAGCCCTTTTGGCAACCAGAATGACATCGTGAGAATCCTCCAGAAGCTCCGCGAACTTGTTTGCTATAGTGTTGAAACCTTTCAGAACAGAAATCTCCGATGAACCAGAATCCTCAGTCTGTGTCGAGGATTCTTCCAGGATCGTTATCAGACGTTGTTCTGCCTCTTTCCGTCTCTTTTGCTCGTCAGAAAACTGGGTTTCGAATTGTCTTGCCCTGCCGTCCAGCGCCTGTCTTGGAGGAAGAGCCAAGAAATTCTCGTCCTGTTTTATTATGAAGCCTTTTGACATCAGGCTCTCGATCGTGTCGTAGACTCGTGGAAGGGGCACCATCGCGCTGGATGAAAGCTGCTTCGAATTCTGCCTTCCCAATCTCAGTAGAGAAATGTATGCTCTTGCCTCATAACTGGAGAGTTTGAAGTTCTCCTTTAGTGAACTTTCAATTTCCTGGAGGGATTGTGATTCTCTGGTCAAGTAAGAATACTTACCCGCCGATTCTTGCACCCGGCAAGCGAAGATTTCTGCTCTCGACGGGGCCTGAAGCTACCATCGACATTTTGTCAAGGCTAATGAATTTCTTAAAGCTGTGAAGGATTTCCTCGCCGGATATCCGCTCGAGAATCCCGGGATACCTTTCTAGATAATCAAGACCCAGATTATAGTACTCAATCTCGTGGATTATTCCCACCCTTTCTGACGAAGTATCGAGTGAGATGGAAAGCGAGCCGATGGAGTTTCTCTTCGCCGTCTCAAGTTCTTTTTCGGAAATTGATTGGGTGGTGATTTTCGTGAGTTCTTCAGTTATCCCTTCTACCGCCTTTTCCAAGTTTACCGGATTAACGCCTGCAAAAACCCCGAAGAACCCCGAGTATAACTTTGCCTGCAACGCGCTGAAACTGTAATAGGCCAAACCTCTCTCCTCTCTAACGTTTTTTCCCAATCGTCCATAGAGACCCAGCCTCCCCAGGATGAGGTTCCCGAGATTCAATGAATAGTAGTACTGCGAGGATCGCGGGACTGCTCTAGTTCCAATCGCAAGATCGACCTGGCTCTTGTGTTTCAAATTAACGGCCGATACTTTCGGATCACTTCGCGCAGTTTCCCGATATGTGATTTTCCTTGAACTGTTCTTTCCATTCCAGCTCGAGAATATTTTGTCGAGTTTTTCTCTCACCCGATCGTAATCGTAACCTCCTGTTATCGCAAAAACTGCACGGTCTGAAAAATAATTCTCTTCATGAAACCGAACCAAATCCTCTCTTGTCAGCCTGTTTAGATCATCGGGAATTCCTAACGAATCTCGTCCGTAAGGCTCGTCACTTCCAAAGATTAGTTCGAACAGTCTTCTGTACGCAGAAGTTCTCGTATCATCGCTCTGAGCTTTGATTTCAGAAAGAATCTCGTTTCGAGAGAGTGCTATCTCAATCTCCGGGAAGGAGGGCTGCATCAGGCACTCTCCGAGAATTTCGAGAACGTCATCCAGGACTCCGATGTAGCACCTTGAAGAAAAATAGACGGATTCATCCCTATTATCGAAACTGAGGGTTGCACCAGACTCCTCGATTTTCTGAGAAATCTCTGACCCGGTGTGCTGTTTGGTTCCCCTCATCAGTAATCTGGAGACGAGCTCCGCTATCCCGAAACGACCTTTCTCGTCGCAAATGGCACCTGATTTCATACTGCCCGAAATCGCGACCGTTTCACTGTCGCTGATCTTATTGCTCAAAAGGACAAAGCCGTTCTCGAAGACCTCCCGTTTTAGCTCTAAGTTTTTGAATCTCTTCTCGTCCAAGTTCTACGCGTCCTGTTTTGATTCGTACTCGCCCACAACACGGTTTGTTTCGGTAAGATACTTTCTCGCAACGCTCCTGACATCCTCGGGTGTTACTTTGAGGGACTTTTCTACAAGCGTATCAGACAAGCTCCGTTCTTTTATCCTTTCCATGAAACCGATCGAAAGTGCCTGGAGGCTGATGCCGTCGTTCTCGTAAGCATGCCACGATCTAATCTGGTTGAAAGCTACTTTCATTTCACCCTCATTCGGCGGCACGTCACTCGTGCGGTCAATTTCTGAGAAGAATTTTTCTTTGGCTGCCCCCAACTTTACGCCGGGATTGAGAGTCACGTCAAAATAGAACAAACAAGGATCCACATTGACGGGAAAATACGTGTTGACTTCACTCGCGACGTTTCCTTCAACGAGTCTCTTGTATAGCCGGTTTGTCTTTGGCACGAATCGATCGCCGAAAAATCCGATGAGTCCGCGCCATCCGCCCAAAACCGCGGAAAGGACAATCAAAGCAGGAGCGTCTTCATGAGTAATTTCAGGTATGTGATATGCGATGCCTAAATAATTTAGCATTCCGGGCTGCGCTACTTTCGTGGCGCGCTCGCCTTTCTGAGGCAGTTCTTGGAAGGGAATTTTGTTAGGGATTTTTTCCCCGGCAGGAATTTTCGAGAAAAGACTTCTTATCTTGGTGGAGGTTTCGTCAGGATCGAAATTGCCACAGACCACGAGTATAGCGTTGTTAGGGTGGTAATATTTCCTGTAGTAATGGTACAGGTCATCGCGGGTCATATTTCTCAAATCATTCTTCCAGCCGATAACGGGCCACATGTATGGATGCATGTGAAATGCGGTAGCGTAGACCTCCTCCCTAACAAGATATTGGGGGAAATTCTCACTTCCCTCCCTCTCAGAAATTATCACCTGCCTCTCGCTTTCCACCTCCTTGTGATCGAAAGCGGCGTTCGCCATTCTTTCCGACTCGATGAAAAGACCCATGTCAAGCTTGTCCTTGGGCAGTACCTCATAATAGGCGGTGACATCATGATCGGTGAACGCGTTATTTCGACCACCCTCGCCGCTGACGAGAGTGTGGACATCGCCCTTGCCGAGCTTTCCTCCGCCCTTGAATAGCATGTGTTCACACCAGTGTGAAGCGCCTGTAATCCCTGGTCGCTCGTTTCTAGATCCTACTTTGTAGAAAATCCAGGTAGTCACGGCGCTCGAAGTTGGTACGGGTTTCAGGAGAACTTGCAATCCATTTTCCAACGTAAATTCCTGAATGCCGTCGGACAACTTGAACTTGGTTTGTAACGATGCTTTCTCCACTTGCTCTCTTAGCAAAAATATCGATCTGGCGAGTATAATTCCGTTTCACTGTTTATTCGATGATTGATTCTGATCAACTGCGATCAATTGGTCTCGGCACAACGCTAAAAAACTGGATTACAATCGAGTAGCTTGTCAAACCAAAGAAATGCCGACTCTCGTTCCAAAGAAAATTTTCCTTAGTAAAGGAGTGGGCAGGCACAAGGAGCGGCTCGCCAGCTTCGAACTTGCATTGCGTGATGCCGGAATTGAAGCTTACAATCTTGTCACCGTGTCTAGTATCTTTCCGCCGAGATGCAAAGTGATACCCAAGAAGGAAGGAATCGCCGAGCTTTCCCCGGGTCAGATCCTATTCCTTGTGCTAAGCAGGATTGCGACCAATGAGCCAAACAGGCTGATCGCGGCATCGGTGGGACTGGCAATTCCTCAGGATCGGAATACATA
>DATNHH010000005.1:0-2570 GCA_035605055.1 Nitrososphaerales archaeon | reverse complement strand
CGGGCGATATTTTCTGGAGGCTCCCGAGATACTGGACCATGGATTTTAAGATTCGTGACCTGTCCTCCGATTTCTTCCGCGAGATTCGAGATTTCCCTAGTGACTGAATCAATGTCAGAGTCGGCTGCGATGAGCAGGCTCTCTCCTTCCCTCAAGCCGGCACATGTCGAAAGTATGGTTTTCGCTCCAGCATTTGCAGAATTCAAATTGAACTTCGTTAGGAATGTGATGTACTCTCGACTTAAGAATTTACAAAGGAAATTAGAACGATTGCCGACGACGGTTTTTCGTCGGAATGCACTTAAGATGCCGAGTTCTCAGAAAAATAGAATTTGAAAATGGATCCGCGTACGCTGAAGGATGTAATCATGCAGTTAGAGGATCTCGAAGTTGATCCTGAGGTCTTTTCAAAGAACAAGTCCTTACTTGTTGCGATCTCATTTGGACTTAGAAATTCGAAATTAAAGGTGCCGAGCGAAACACAGCCTTCTTTTGCAAACTGCTTCAGGGAATCGCTTTCTTCATGATACGAAAGTCTGAGCTAGCCACACAATCGATTTGGGAGCTTGAGGAGCTGTTCAGAGAGAGATCTTTTGATCCTGAAGACCTCCTAGATTGCATTCTCGCAAATATTCATAGAAACGAAGCAAAGATCCATGCCTATCTCAGTCTTGCCGATGAAGATGTCTTGCGGGACAAATCAAGAGAAGCAGCAAATGCCCTAAAAGGCGCAAATCCTGCTGCCCTCTGCGGCATCCCGATTGCTGTGAAAGATAACACGGATGTTCGAGGGTTTTCGTGCACTGGAGGATCTAAATTATTACAGGACAACCACCCACAGAAAGATGCTTTTGCAATTCAAAGGCTAAGGGACTGCGGCGCAATCTTTCTTGGAAAGACAAATCTAGATGAAATGGCTGCATTCGGAATTGCCACTAACAACCCTCATTACGGCAGGACGTTCAATCCATGGGATTTGAATCGCATTCCTGGGGGATCAAGCGGTGGTTCTGCCGCTGCAGTGGCAGCGTGTGAATCTATCGCGTCCACAGGCAGCGATACAGGTGGCTCAATCCGAATTCCCGCTTCTTTTTGTGGGCTTGTTGGTCTTAAACCAACGTTTGGAAGAATTGGCAGATCCGGAACCATAACAATGAGCTGGTCTCTTGATCATTTAGGCGTAATCACAAGAGACGTAAGAGATTCTGCTCTGCTATTGTCCGTGATGTCAGGGGTCGACGATGGTGATGACTCCACTATTGGTGCCCCGCCTTTTGAAAAACACGTGTTTTCTGACTCCCCCGATCTTAGCATGACTTCAATAGGCGTGTTACAAAATCCATTGTGTCGATTTGACGAGGACATCCAAAGAATTTTCGAGGAAAGTGTGTCCGTTCTTCGCGGGCTGGGAGCCAAGATTATTGAGTTCAGCATTCCCTTCGTTGAAGAGATCACCCCTGCAATCTTTGCAATCGCATTGCCCGAAACATCGGCCTATCACGAAGAGTGGCTAAGATCCTCTCCAGAGCTTTATGGTAGTGTATTGCGATCGTTCGTAGAACTGGGTCACGGCGTGCTCGCAACCCAGTATATCAAAGCCCATCGCCTCAAGAGGCTAATCACCATAGAGGTTGCTCGAAAACTTCGCGGGCTGGATGTTGTCATTACTCCGACGACCCCTTCGGTTGCGCCGAGAGTTGATCAGGAAACTATCAAGATCGACGGAAATGAATACCCTACGTTTCAAGTTCTTAGTGAGAACACTTACCCGACAAACTTCTTGGGTCTCCCAGCGATGTCTATTCCAAACGGATTTTCAGAAGGTTTGCCCACGGGTCTTCAACTAATCGCTGCTCACTGGAACGAATCAAGCCTGTTCAAGGTCGGGGACGCCTTTCAACAGGTCACTGACCATCACAAAGCAATTGCGGCAGTTTGATTGAGTGGATGCCTATTCGAAGATGAGGGGCAGATATCTTCTATCGGGTTGGCGGATTTGAATCAGAGCGTGTCTAAGGTCAATATTCGTCTTCCGCTCTGAATCATGTTTTCCCATCTATCTCCCAACTTTCAGAAAAATCAGATGGTCGATACTCGGGCGATCATCTGCTATTCCAAGTAGATCGAAAAAAATCACTGCAGGTCGTGTGTCATTAAAGAAATGGTCACACGACCTTTAGTGGCACTTGCGCTAACCACTTGTAGTTGCCGTTGCGCTCGATGGGGGCCAAGTCATCTTTTGTTGGTTCGAAAAAGTGAACGGATATATGACGTAGTTAGTGGACGCGACGTTGATAGGCGTGAGTATCTGGAGAACCGGCAAGGTCGAGTTTCCAAATGGGATAATCTGCCATTGCATCAACAGCATGTATTGATCCGACTGGATCCATTGACCCCCTGGGGAGAAGCTCATCTGTCCCATGAAGGTCTGATACGTATGTGTCCTAAGAGCCGCGCGGATCGCGACGTTACTTAGGTTATCAGCTTGCGAGATTGCATCAGCAGCAACAGCGACACCCGACCAGTACACACCTTCAAGGAGCGGCGGGTGATTGAATACCGCCTCGTAT
>DATNHH010000004.1:0-3531 GCA_035605055.1 Nitrososphaerales archaeon | reverse complement strand
AGGAAATCAATACAGAAACTCCGACGCAATCGTTTCTAGTTCGAGAATAAATTGCGTCACTTGTTTCGATGGGCAACCGAGTTAGAATACAACTTTGAAATGCGGAGGACTTCATCAATGTTAGCGAGCATCGTCTCAAGCAACTCTCGACGAGGGTCGACATTTTCTGTAACTTCCTTCGAGAGACGGAGACTCTTTTCAACGAGTTCTTTATTCTGCTTGTATATCTCTATCTTGGCTGCAGTCTCGTAGTTCATTCGCGCCTTCAATTTTTCTCCATTTGCCTTGTCTTGGTCACCCTTAGCTAACAAAGCATCAGTGTTACCGAGCATGGGAAGCTGCCTTTCTGGATCTCCAAGCAGAAACGTTTGCAACGCCAAGTACATTTTTTCATCGTTTGGTACTAAATCCTTCAGCGTGAGTTTTTTAGGCACTTGCTCCTGTATCTGCTTTGCAGCTTCTGGTTTGTGTTTACTTCCAAAGAGAGGCATAACTTAAGATAACCGTTGATGTTACTATTACGCGTTTGCCTAATTTTCTCTTGATCCATACTGACGATCTGTAGCTCATCTTTCAGTTTTTCAAAAATTGCTCAATCGTTCAACGAAAAATTGACATAGATTTACAGAACCAGAAAACAACTTACCAAATCTCAATTGAAATGTGGAGGGAGCTTTCTGACGCGGGCGAAATGGTATTCGTCCAAGAGTTTCGTTAGCGGCTTCCAGCCTCTCTGGTAAACCGAGCCCCTCAAGGCTTTCTGGGTCATCTGTGTCTCTGTGAGTACATCTATCAGCTCTTTTCTCGATATTTCGAGAAACTTGTAATAGTCCTGCTCGTATTTTGTAAAGCCATACTGTTCCATGATCATATCGTCCCAAGGTACGAAAAGCTCGGGAGCAAGAAGATGTAAGATATCTGTCGCGCAGGCAGAACCGACTTTCTCGTTTAGAAAGCTGTAGGATTCGATGATTTGGTTCTTGTGTTTCACCGTCTCCAAATCCTCTAACTTGAGGCCCTTCAATGGCTCGACGATCCTTATCGCAGGACTAACGATAGCCCAGAGTTGGCTGGGCATTTTTATCTTGTAGGTATCCCAGAGCGGCCTCGGATTCAGTCCGGATTCGCAAATAAAAGAGAATATCTCTACGGCAGTCCTACTTTCAAGCGACGCTCTGTACTCGGGTTCGTCGTAGCTATCCGATAAAGGAAAAGAGTCCGTGCAAAGGCATTTGTCGTTGGACACAACGTGCCTCATTTGAGCACCGTTGGATTCTAGGTTATTGTAGCTACACACTCCCATTTGAAGGAGCATTAAGCTGAGATCTGGTGAAGAAGGAATAGTAGACAAGGCCATGTCCTTGTTTGTCTTTCAAATTGTATTAAGCTCTCAAGTAGTTTCTCATGATATCTCTGGTGGATTTTTTCCAATTCTGGCAAAAATCGAAGAATAGTCAAATGGATATAGCGGAATACGAAGTCTTACACCATTTTGCGAATCTCGCATTATGAAACAAGTTCCTATCTCGGAAAAATGATTTTGGTCTCGAGCGTTCGCGAATGTTGCGGTCTTTGCTTTTGAGGAAACCTTCACCGCAAATCGCGAAGCATATGTTGCATGGTGTTTTTTCGGTCATAACGACACATATAGGTCATTTGGTTTTTCGAACAATTATGACTAGAATGGAAGACAACTGTGTTTTGTCATTCCTTCATTAAGAAGAAAATTTTCTGCATGTCTACACACGTGCATACTTTTTCGCCGAAGAGCTCGTTTCAAGCTCTACTCAATTGAAACAGTTTGTTACACCTATCTGCAGCTCAGACAGAGCTCGAAACGCCGAGTTCAATCTTCCACTATCTTTATCGCGTGACCCAAACAACTACATGTGAAACTCTTGACCAGCGTCAGGGAAAGGATCTTTCAGGTTTTTCGGGCCCACGGGCTTTCTGTTATCTTCGGAAATCCCGGCTCCACAGAACTGCCGTTCCTCGAAAACTTTCACGGGGACTTTAGCTACATCCTGGGACTGCACGAGGGCTCCGTCGTCGCAATGGCCATTGGCTACTCGTTCCTCAGCGACAAGCCGGCCGTTGTAAATCTCCACACGGCCGCCGGGACTGGAAACGCGATGGGCTCGATCGTCACGGCTTGGCACGCGCAGGCTCCTCTAATCATCACAGCCGGCCAGCAGGATCGGCGGCAGATCCGGACGGAACCATTTCTCTGGGGCAGGCAGGCTGAGTTTGTAAAACCCTATGTAAAGTGGAGCGTTGAACCACAGAGATCAATCGACGTTCCAGAAGCGATCGAGCGAGCTTACCACATCGCGATGAGCGAACCAAAGGGCCCGGTTTTCGTCTCGATCCCGATGGACGGGCTCGAAGACGAATGTCCGAGCGTCGAGATAAGAAATGTCAGCTACAGAACCGCTCCAGATGAAAAAGCGATCGAGGAAATTGCGAAAGTCCTTTCACAAGCTCGGAAGATCGCTCTAATTGCCGGAGAGCAGGTTGACGCCTCCGGTTCTACGGCTGATCTTGTACGATTGGCGGAGCTCCTAAAATCCCACGTGTTTCTTCCACCCATCGCCCATCGGTGGAGTTTCCCATCAGGCCACGAACTTTTCCGCGGTCGCCTCCCGCCCGCGATGAAGGCGATCAGCGATACGCTAGCTCCCTACGACACGGTTCTAGCCATCGGTTCTTCCGTTTTCCAATACTATCCGTACATCCCTGGACCATTCATCAACGACGGAACCAGGGTGTTCCAGATTACAAACGATCCCATGATGGCTTCTCGTGCTGTGACCGGTACCAGCGTGGTCGGAGATGTTTCACTTGGAATCAGACAGCTCCTCAGCCTGGTAAAACAGAAAGAAGGAACGCCACCACTGCATCACAAAACTCACAATGTGATTAGCTCGATTCCGCCCACCTCCGAATACGTCCACCAGAGACTCGCTGAGGCAATCCCCTCGGACGCGGTTATCTTCGACGAAGCTCCGACCTCCGAAAGATACGAGAGGCTTAATCTGATCGGATCCAAGAGCCACTTCCAAACTGCGAGTGGAGGCCTCGGGTTTGCAATGCCGGCAGCTGTCGGCGCCGCGATTGCCCAGATCGAGAGACCCGTCGTTTGCATCGTGGGCGATGGTTCAGCCCAGTACTCGATTCAATCTCTATGGAGTGCTGCTAACTACAATGCGGCCGTGACTTTCATCGTCCTCAACAACAGCGAGTACGCCATCCTAAAGTCGTTCGGAATGTTGTTTCACGAAGAGGGATTGCCAGGTCTCGATGTTCCCGACATCGATTTCGAGGGGCTGGCAAGCGGATACGGCGTTGAATTCAAGCGGGTCGTAGATCCCGATCAGATAACATCAACCGTACAAAACGCAATCCAATCACGGAAATCATCTCTGATCGAAATCCCAATCGACCGCCATATCAGTCCGTTACTCTGAGTTCGAGAAAGAGTTATGGAGCTTTCGTGGACCGAAATTTCTGATAGAACTTTTGGAAAAAAAT
>DATNHH010000003.1:0-5900 GCA_035605055.1 Nitrososphaerales archaeon | reverse complement strand
AATAACCCTATACTTGATGAGTAAGCGGCTCTCTCCGAACCAGAAAAAGCAGCTCAAGAAGAATCTTCCATCAGGAATAAGAAGTCTTTGGGCTGCGGTTGAACAGCCAGGGACTGAACAGTTCTTCAACATGTCGGATTTTCTAGTTCCAATCAAGAAACAGGGTAAGTTTGAAACCATGGAGGAAGCTTTCATTGCTGCTCGAGAAGTTTTCTCTTCACTGAAGCGGATAATGAGTTCTGTCGAGGGAATGGAAATTTCGAGGTCGCTTCCCAGAGGACTGCAAGAAATCTGGGAAAGTGCGCTTTAATGCAGGTAGAAATTTCCGAAAGACTTAGACCCTATTAGCTATCTACTTCCCGATGTTTTGGCAATCTACGAATTCGAGAAAAAAATTCCACGAATTTCCACATCGTCCTATGTCCACGACGCGGCAACCGTGATCGGAGACGTCGAAATCGGTGATACATGCTTCATCGGTGCTGGAGCTGTACTTCGTGGGGATTACGGTTCAATAAGAGTCGGCAATCGGTCGTCGATTCAGGAAAATTGTGTTATTCATGCTCGCGCTGGAGAAATCTGCATTATTGGGAATGATGTACAGATTGGGCACGGCTCTGTTCTTCATAACTGCGAGATCAAGGACTTTGCAGTAATCGGTCTCGGGTCCAGAGTTTGTGATTACGCAATTGTCGGAATCTGGGCGATCGTAGCTGAAGGCGCGGTGGTGACATCCAAGATGAATGTACCCGATGGCAAGGTTTTCGTTGGAATACCAGCCCGAGAAGCACGAGGCGTGTCAGAGGAGGACAAGAAAATCTGGTCATTTTACAAACAAAAGTACGTCGAATTATGTTCACGCTACAAGAGTGGATTGAAAAAGATCTCATAACGTTGATCGATTGTTGCTAATCGCTGGAATCCCTAAAAGCTAATTTGTCAACCTTCGGATGCAACGGACAATGGCAAGTTTGGATTTCTCTGATAGGCTTAGTCTCGCGCAAACAATTGCGATTATTGCAACACTGCTTATGACTCTGTACTTTTCAGGACGACAGTTGAAGTCGTTCACTTTAGATATGGAAACCCGAGTCTTGAACGATCTTGACGAAAAGCTTCACAATATGGGCTCAATGTTTGTCGATAGTCCAGAGCTAATCAAGACAATCTATGACATCCCTTCTGAGATTACCTCGGATGTCCCATTCGCATTTTACATTTTGTTCATGTGATCCCACGCGTACCACATGAGGGAAAGAAAAATTCTAAGTGATAATGAGTGGGCTGGGTGGCTGCAATGGATAAAGAACGCTTTTCGGTACGGAACGATTGGGAAGTATTGGAAGGTGTATGAAATGGAAACTTGGTTTGATCCCTCATTCCAAAAATTTGTCAACACCGAAATAATTGTTCCGCAACCTGATTCTAAACAGAACGGCAGGAAAACTCAGAGTTAGTGCCGCGTTTCTATAGTCGTCGGATACCCAAGTTTCACCGTTACAGTCGCAAGGTTTGATGTCTTCTCTTTTGAAAAACTGATAAGAGTGTGGATAATCTTGTCTGGGACATCGGAGTTAGTTCTCTTTCTAATTGACACGCGAATTCAAGTTGCCTGATCTCGGCGAAGGCGTTGCTGAGGGTGAAATTGTAAAATGGCTTGTTAGTGAAGGAGATTCAATCAGTGAAGACCAGCCTATGGTCGAAGTTATGACCGACAAGGCAACTGTTCAGATTCCCTCTCCAACAACGGGCAAGGTTGGAAAAATATTGACCAGGGAAGGTCAAGCTGTGAAAGTCGGTGACGTCCTCGTCACGTTTGAGGAAACCGGCGGGTCGACAGGGCAAGTTCAGGGACCGAGCATCTCGAAAGCAACTCCGTCAAGCGGAGAACTGCAGAAAACTGAACCGCTAAGAACACCTGGAACTGGAGTTGTCGCTACTCCTGCCACGAGAAAACTTGCGAGAGATTTGAATATCAACATGGAATCGATATCAGGATCAGGCCCCAGAGGGAGAATTACTGATGACGATGTTCGCAAGGCTGCGAGTGGTGCCGGTCAAAAAGTGGTAGTTTCCGAGCGCACCCCACAACCTTCATTTCAATCTTCGCAAACTCAAGTTTTCAGGCCCCCTTCAACTACGATGAACCAGACCTCCTCGACCAAGATGACATTAGAAAGAGAGGAACGCGTGCCAATTCATGGCATCAGAAAGCGCATAGCCGAGAAGATGGCAAAGTCGGTACACACCGCCGCTCATGTAACTCACATAGATGAAGTTGATTTTACTCAACTGATCGCCCTACGAGAAAAAGCGAAACCTGCTGCCGAAAAACAAAATGTCAAGCTTACTTTTCTCCCATTTATCATGAAAGCGGCCGTGGCCTCACTCAGAGAATTTCCATACTTCAATGCGTCCGTTGACGATGAAAAGCAAGAGATTATTGTCAAACATTATTACAACATCGGCTTTGCCGCAGATACTCCAAACGGGCTTATCGTGCCTGTGGTGAAAGATGTAGACAAGAAGAGCATTTTCGAGATTGCCCGAGATCTCACAGATCTTTCGGAAAAAGCGAGAGACGGAAAGATTGCGCTCGAAGAAATTCAGGGAGGGACCTTTACGATTACAAACATTGGCACTCTCGGGGGAATGATCTCAACACCGATTATCAACAGCCCTGAGGTAGCGATATTGGGAGTTCACAAGATTCAGAAAAAGCCAGTAGTCAGGGATGATCAGATAGTAATCCGCGACGTGTCTTTCGTGGCGCTATCGTTTGATCATCGCATTGTCGATGGAGCCGACGCAGCTAGATTCACTTCTAAGATGATTACCATCTTGGAAAATCCAGGCTTATTGATGATGGACGGAGTTAGCTTTACCTAATCTTAATGTGGCGGAGTCGCGATCGATACTGCTAAAATAAGAGAGAATGTCCAATCTGAAAGCAATGCGTTTGCTGTAAACGGCACGTAGAATGGAGGGGGTTCAGAGGGCTTTCTGAAGGTTCCAAACCTTCTTGAAAGTACCAAACCGGATGCTATAGGAGCTGCCAAGCTAGTTACTGGCAATGTCTTAAGCGCAATCAGTCCGACTACCAATCCATATGCAAAGAGAGTAAGATACAACGAAGCTGATAGGGCTCTCGATCTGCCCAATATTGCTCCCAGACTGAGTTTTCTAGCTTTGATGTAAACTTCGTAAAAAATCATGTCATGATCTATCAGTATCGTCACAGTCATTATCCCGACTGCGATGGAAATCAGAAAGGCAGAGAGATTCAACTCACCGGTCTGGACATAGAATGACCCAAGAACAGGAATCGGGCCGAAAGCTAAGAGGATTGCAATCTCGCCCAGTCCTTTGCCCCTATAGTCAAGCTTCATCGGTGGAGCCGTGTAAAATATTGCGAGCAATATTCCACCGGTAGCAAAAATGAGAGACCAGAACCCGACAATGATGGAAAAGTAGATCGAGATCAAAAGGCTGCCCAGGAAAAGGAGATAAGAAATGATCTTGGCATCCCTAAAGGAAAGGAGACCTCTGGGAATGGGTTTCCACCCTCCGAAATCTTTGGGAAAAATGGAGTTGGCGATGCCGTCAACGCCGTTCTGATAGTCGTAGCAATCGTCGATTGCATTCGCGCCAAGATGAAGTAGAACGACCCCAAGAATTACCAGAGCAAAATTGCCAAGATTGAAGGAATTCGTTGATCTGAAAGCGTAGGCAGTCCCCACCGCTGAAGGCAGAATTATGAGCGGGATGAATTGAGCACGAGTTAATCGAAAAAAGATTTCCAGCCTGCTGACCTTTTTCGGTGGAGCAACACTTTGCACTATTCTGATCTCCCACGAAGACAGCCATTACTACTGTGGAGTGGTAAAATTCACGGAAGACTGACTTTAAGTTTGTTGTCGTGAATTCTACTGCAAATTAGACTCCATCAGCTCGAAATCAAGGTTGAGCATTTGAGAAGACGACTCGACTATCAATTTTTTCACCTCGTCCATTTCTACGTACTCGCGGCCGAGTTCCTTTCTCGCCGACGTCATAATCCCGGATTCAAATCCGCAGGGCTTGATCTTCTGAAAATAGGTCAGATCGGTATTGACATTCAATGCGAAACCGTGGTAAGTTACCCAGTGCGATACAGCGACCCCGATGCTCGCTATTTTGCGTTTGTCATCGATCCAGACTCCGGTAAGCTGGCCCAACTTCCCGTTGGACTTTAGTCCAAAATGACATAGAGCGTTCGAAATGAGAGCTTCGAGCAATTCAACGTACTGTCTGACTCCAAGTGATCTTTCCTGCAGAGAAATAATAGGGTACGCTACCAGCTGACCAGGACCATGATAAGTCACATCACCACCCCTTTCGATCTCGAACTTGGGTAGCTCCTCAACAAGGATATTATCAAAATGAGAACTTCTCCCCAAAGTCAGAACGTGATCGTGCTCAACAAGGACAAGACTGTCCGGGATTTCACCCGCGATTCTTTTTTCAAGAAGAAGCTTTTGAAACTGCCAGACGACGAAGTAATCTTTTACAAAACCCAAATCGTAAAGCAAGCCCAGACTTTTAGATCGTTGATATTGACTTTCCAAAGTTCTACGACCCCTCAGGATATTGGTCTGTTTTGGATGTGAATCGCTCTTCCTAGAGCATTCTCCGCTGCTTCCATCATCGTTTCTGGAAGAGTAGGGTGAGGATGGATAGTAAGCGCGATGTCCTCTAGTGTCGCACCCATCTCTATAGCGAGAGTAGCCTCGCTAATCAGATCCGAAGCTTCCTGACCTACGATTCCGACTCCGAGTATGCGCCCTGATTCCTTTTCTGCGAGTATTTTCGTGAATCCATCGGTTTCTAATGATGCAAGCGCCCTGCCGTTTGCAATGAATGGGAACTTGCCAGTTTTCGTCTGAATCCCCTTTGAGGTGACTTCGGTGTTCGTCATTCCGACAACAGCTATCTCCGGATCAGTGAAAATTGCTGAAGGTATCGCCACATTGTCGAAGGAGCTGTTAAGTCCAGAAATAACTTCGGCTGCAACGATCCCTTCTTTGCTTGCTTTATGAGCAAGCAGAGGGCCACCGTCTACGTCGCCAATTGCAAAAATATCAACAGCCGTAGTTTTGAGTTGCCTATCTACTTTGATGAATCCTTTCTGATCGACTTCAACCCCAGCCACTTCTAATCCCAAACCAGCAGAATTGGGTTTTCGACCCACCGAAACGAGGATATAGTCGACTTCAGTCGTCAATTCCTTGCCATCAGGAGTTTCAAATGTTACTTTAGCCCCCTCATTTGAAGAAAGACCGCTTTTCACCTTGCTCTTGAGGTAGATTTTCGCTTTGAGTCTTAAGAGTGATCTAGTCACGACATTGACAAGATCAAGATCAACCCCGGGCAGGAGCTGATCTAGGAGCTCAACAATTGTTAGCTCAGTTCCAAAAAGGTTGGCATAAGCCATACCGATTTCAAGCCCTACGACACCGCCTCCCACAATCAAAAGTTTTTTCGGGGGAGCGGTCAAGGACAATGCTTCCGTACTGCTGATAATTCTCCTCCCGTCAAACTTTAAGCTCGGAATTTCGATCGGAGAAGAGCCCGTTGCTACAATTGCCTGATCGAAGTCAATATTGATCGTTTTCAAGACCTGGCCGGCAACTTGTTCAACGACGATCCTTCTTGGTGAGAGAAACCTAGCCGTGCCCTGAACCACCTGAACCTTGTATGACTTTAGTAGCTGTGATACTCCTCCGGTAAGCTTTCCGACAACCGTCTGTTTCCACTCTTGCAGCCTTGTGATGTTCACGCTAACATTTGCTTCGATTCCCATTGTCGATCCATCACGTGCGTTTTTCGCGAGCTTACTTGCGGAAATGATCGCTTTGCTC
>DATNHH010000002.1:0-3234 GCA_035605055.1 Nitrososphaerales archaeon | reverse complement strand
CCCAAGACCGAGGCGGGTTTGGAAGTCACGGCCTCAATCACTTTCTCTAAACTCATACCAAGGTGCAAGAATTTGGCCATGGTCGTCGGAAGATCGTATACCGGGCCGTTGACGTTACCGACCCACAAATCAGTGCTGATCGTGTCCGGCGCAAGACCTTCCTTCAGAGCGAGCCGTGCAACATCCCATGAGAAGCTTCCTTTTCCGTGACCGACGTCAAGAATGACGCCTCGCTTTGCGGCAGAGAAAACTTCCTCATGGATAGTTTTGCCATCTTCAGTGATACCGTCGTGCCTCTTAGTGATACGATGTAATGCGTAGTGAAAGATATGCGTTGAAACATCACCGTTTTTCAGGTACTTGAGCGAGGTGGGAACATAACGACTTTCGGCCATGACTAAACAGTCAAGCTCATCGGCACTTTTTCTTGCAAGCTTCAAGAGATCCAGACCGTGGTGCGCCCATTTTATTCCAAGAATGGTTTGTCTGTTTTTTCGTATGGTTTTTTCGGTGTTTTCCAGATTCACGAACATCGGAGCCTGTGGTGAGTTCAAGAGCTGCGTCCATTCCTGATCGGTATTTCCGGAGGGCGAATCGATGAATTCAATCATCCCGAGCGACTCGATGTTAAGAAATGCAAGAATACGGATGTTGTTTTTCTTGATCACGAAATCTCTGAAGGGGATAAAGTTAAGCTCGCCGCTTGAACCCGCATCTACCACCGTGGTAGTACCTTGGTTCAGACAATGTTCTTCCGGGTCAATACTCAGCCGGAGAACGTCACGCGCCACATGGGCATGAATATCGACAAAACCTGGAGTCACGATAAGTCCGGAAGCATCGATTACTTTCAGTGCGTTTCCCGTAGAAATTCTATTCCCTATTTCTTCGATCTTTCCATTTGAGATGGCGATATCTTTTTTCTCATAGATTCCTTGGAGCGGGTCGAGGAGCGTTCCGCCCCTGATGACGAGATCGTGCACAATCAAACACCGGTGATTAAAGATTATTTGTTGCAGGATTAAAATCGATCTTTCGCAAGAACGGGTGCAGGGTTAGCGATCTAGGCGACTCGACGACCAAAACGAAACTCTTAAGCAAACATCCCCAAGCACATGCGGCGTTCGTGACACTGAACCGCGAACAGATGTCAATACGGATTTCACTCATTCTCCTCTGCGAGAAAAAATCCAAGATTCAATCAGGTGAAGAAGAAAAAGTGAAGCTCGCAGTTCTCGGTGCAACCGGTCTGACCGGAATGGAAATAATAAAACAGGCTCTTGCTGACGGGCACGAGATCACAGTAGTAGCGCGAAATCCTGCAAAACTAGGAGAATTTCAGTCCAAAGTTAGAGTAATTCAGGGAGATGTTACTGACCCGAAGACAGTTGACGAAGCAGTAGCTGGCGCTGATGCTGTCCTATGTGCGTTGGGACACGCGAAAGGTTCTCCGCCAGACCTCTTTTCAAAGTCCGCTTCGAACATTGTGACGTCGATGAATACACAGGGAGTAAAACGGCTCGTGGTGCTAACAAACATCGCTGTTAGAGATCCGGGAGACAGTCCAAGACCTTACCATCGATTTCTCCGATTCCTGCTTACTCTAACAAGGAGCCAAATGTGCAAGGACACGGTTGAGGGGGCAAAGATCATTTCTGAAAGCGGGGTTGACTGGACAATCGTCAGGGCCGTAATCTTGACTAACGAGCCGCCGACGGGAAAGTATCGAATAGGCATGCTCGATCATTCCACTGGCACTAGAATTTCGCGCACAGATGTTGCAAACTTTATGATTGCTTGCACCGTAGGACCAAAGTACGTTAGAGCAAAACCACTGATAAGTTAGCAAACTGCTGGAATACAGGAAAAGCATTTTTCTATTGTAAACCTTGGATTTGACTGCTGAGTCATGAGCAAACGAGTACGCATCGGGATTATTGGGATGGGTGTCCAAGGGCCAGTTCACGCAGAGTGGAGCGCAAATCTGAGAGAGTCTGAGTTAGTTGCGGTCTGCGATGTCGTGGAAAGCAAAGCGAAGGAGATAGCAAGCAAATATCAATGCGATTTCTATTCTGACTATCATCAGCTCCTCGAAAGAAAAGATATCGAAGCGGTCATTGTAGTCACTCCCCCACGAACCCATGCCAGCATCGCGATAGACGCGATGAAAGCAGGCAAGCACGTTGCCGTTGAAAAACCACTTTGCATGACTCTCGATGAAGCTGAAGAGATGATCAGAGTGTCAAAGAAAGAACACGTTTTTGATTGTTATCTGGAGAACCTGTGTTATGCTCCGACATATTCGATGGCAAAGAGGATCGTTTCGGATGGAGGAGTCGGAGACGTTTTCTTTGTCAGGTGTGGAGAATCTGATGGCAAGGGAATCGACAAGTACAGGGAGGAAAACGTTATGCGAGGAAAGAATGAAACCTCTGCCAAGTTTCCATCTTACGGAATGCTGCACGAGGGAGGCTGCCATCCAATTATGTACTGCAGGTATCTCTTTGATAGGGCTCCAGTTTCCAAGGTCTATGCTGAGACCAGAAAATATGCGAACCGCGGGTCGGAAGATGCTGCTTTCGTTACGATTACCTATTCCAGCGGTCAGGTGGCATGGGTCGATACGTGCATCTACTCTCTCGGCACATTCGATGACAGGGCAGAAATTTATGGCACGAAGGGCACAATTCTCGCAGACCTGTACGGGTTTCACATGAATGGAGGCGTAAAGGTACACAGCCAAGAGGGATTCGATCCAGCAATCGGATCTTCTCGTTATCCGTTCGGCAGCGGCTTTTTTGGTAAGCAGCGTGGATGGAGCACTCCATTACCCGATGAGGAATACTCTCTAGGTTACTACCACGAACAAAAGGGGTTTCTGAATAACATTTTGGTGGAAAAGAGACCGGAAGTGAATTTTGATGACGGCAAAGCCACTCTGGAAGTAATCATGGCCGCATACAAATCGCAGGAAACAGGGAACGCAGTAACTCTTCCTCTATCAAGATAAAGTCTACTTTCGATCCGTCGCAGACCAGAGACATGGGACAATATCTTGAAGCCGCCCACAACAAAACGGCAAAGATCGCTGGGGTTACTGAATCACTTCACACTCACGGAGGAAGAGATCAAGGCCTTCGCACCCTTCATTTCCAGTATTACAAATTCGTACGAACGATTGGACGAGCTCGCGGCGTCTCTAGAACCCAAAATCGATTTTCACAACCGGAGAGG
>DATNHH010000001.1:0-9312 GCA_035605055.1 Nitrososphaerales archaeon | reverse complement strand
TTGATTGCTTTAATTCAAACTCTATTTCAGACGAGATCTTGGACGAGCTATTGTCCAGCCACGAAACTTTCGCGAAATCCTTAAGCTCCACGTTCTTTAGTGAAAGTCCCACACGGATTCCTCTACCAGATGATTCCCGATCTTCGTCGCTCACCTGTATTCCCTTGACCTCGGCCACCTTACCGGATTCAGAAGGAATAAGCCGTAATTTGTCATGCACAGCTACCATGCCATTAAGGACAAATCCTAGAACAACGAGCCCGACTCCTTTGACGCTAAACGCTCTGTCAATGTAGATCAGCGTGGAGCCTGAAGGATAGTTCGTCCTTGGTTTGAGGGACGACAAGTCCATTACAGAAGACTTGCTGTCTCTTGATTCGATTCGATAAGAAACCAGCTTCAATCCCTTGAACGAGGTCCTTACGACACCCGACACGTCGGGTAAAGCTGTGTCTACAGCCTCGATAGCTCCATCAATGTCAAGAGCATCCAAGAGAACTGCTAGCTCTCCATCCGCTGGAGCAAGTCTGCCATCTTGAGGGAGCATGTAGAACGCATAGTCGGCTATTGAAGCGATCCTAGAATAGCCCTGAATTTTGTCCGGAAACGTTGTGTCATCTAAGAAGGAGTATTTTTTCCTAGCTTCGTTTCTTTGGTAGACAACGATCCCTTCAGTTTCACTCTTTTTTCCTATCGATGAAAGAAACGAAGATTTTAGATCAGGGTTTGATCCAAAAACACCTATCAATGAACCTTCCACGGGAAATCAACAATCCTCGGAGAATGAAATTTCGGTTTCGTGGGATTCGGTAAAAAGGTATAGGTCTAATTCCTGATCCGAGAGACTTCATCAACGATGGGTACGAGTCGCTGGGTGACACTTTTCGCGAATTCTTCTTCTCCGACAAGCCCTTCGATATTGGTTTTCACGTTGCTCCAAGCTCCCAAGACTGAGGCTCTCGAGAGTTCAATCGCGGTATCGGCATCGGATAGAGCGTTCTTGTTTCCAATATCGCGAATCCGCTTAGCAAGTAAGAACACCGAGTATGCGGAAACAGCTGTCTCTGCGGGGATCTCAGCAGCAGTCTTCAATGCCGAATTCAGTTTTGCTTTTTGCTCAATCATTTCTGTGTTAGTTGATTTTGGAAGCTTCACTGCATTCGACACAAGCGAGTAAGCAGAAGCGTCACGATCAACGAGTTCCAAAAGTTTCGACCTAATATCATCAGCCTGAACCATAATCTCTCCTGAGGATTTCCACGCTGATTCATAGTTTTTCTTCCCAATTGTTAACCGACACACCATTACAACAAGAGAAGCTGCAAGGGCTCCGGAATATGCGGCTGCGCTTCCTCCGCCGGGAATCGGAGACTTGGAAGCGACACTATTGGAGAAGGCTTCGAGCGTCGTAGAAACGAATCTGGCATCTTTTGCTTTATCCATTTCAGAAGAAAAAATTCTGTTTTCTATGATTTGGTTTGAATTGAAATTGCTTAGGGACAAATAGTGAACTGAAGCAAGAGTTATTGCCTCTTGGGGAACGAGTCCCACGATTTCGCTTTCGAGGATTTTTACCCCGTACTCTTTTGCGTATTGGGAAATCGCATCGAATACTGTGTGCATAGAAGTTCTAGTGTAGTCGGTAAGATTCATTGAAACTTGAACAAGACTCCGATCCTTCAGCTGAAAGCCCAGTGCTTTGACCGCTGGAAAACCTCCATCTCTCTCTCTTATTCGTTTTGCAATTCTTTTTGCGATTGAAAGATCGTCGCTCTCCAGGTTAACATTGTAGGCTATCAAAATCGGTCTTGCGCCTACAGCAGTCGCACCTGCAGTAGGATGAATTTTTTCAGGGCCAAAATCAGGTTTTTTTGCCGGATCAGTTCCGATTAGTTCCCTTAGGCCTTCAAACTGTCCCTGGCGAACATCAGCTAGATTCCTTCGATCTTCCCTAGTCGCAGCATTTTCGTATAGAAAAACGGGAACAGAAAACCTTGCAGAAAATTCCTGAGCGAACTCTCTTGCAAGCTTAATGCAATCGTCCATACTCACTTCCTTCAGGGGAACGAAGGGAACAACGTCAACGGCACCCATCCTCGGGTGCTCCCCGTTATGTTTGGTTAGATCGATTAATTCGATGGCTTTTGCACTTGATAAAAGTGCGGCCTCTCTTACCGCATTCGGTGGACCAACAAAAGTGAGCACCATACGGTTATGGTTAGCATCACTCTCGCAATCAAGGACAGTAACTTCCCTGACTAACTTTGCCGCCCTTAGAATCTCATCTATCACTTCTTTTCTTCTTCCTTCAGAAAAATTCGGGACGCACTCTACTATTTTCATTTTTCTTGACTTATTCCAATTACAGGGTTAATCACTAACAAAGATGATGGAAGATGAGTTGATCTCCTGGTACCTACTCAACTACTGCTTTTAGCGCGCCCTTTCTCCTACGGCATTTTTCTCATTTACTTTCGAATTCAAGTTTCACAATTCCGTGCCTAAGCAAATTGATCACAACCGAATGGATTCCCATCCCATATTGCATCGCCTTTTTCGGTTTCATCACAATATCCTCGGGCAGTCCGATTAATCGACCAAAACATCTCCAGATTCTCTTTCTCAACAAATCATTGTATGGAAGAATTTTGTATTCAACAGGAATCTCTAGCGCTAACTGTCTGAATTTTTCTTCCAGCAACGGCTCTCGAATCTGGTATCCAAATTCGGCTGTTATCTTTCTAACCTGAGATCCCAAATTTTCGGCCATTTTCAGTGCGGCCGGTATCTCGTTTCTCACCTCTTCATAATTTCCCGAATCTAGAATTCTTCTGAATCTATCATAACCGCAGTACAGCTCGTCAGGCCCGTTCGCTGAAATTAAGTAATCAACTTGAGGGAATTCACGCGACTTCTTGGCAAGCAGCCAAAATGCCATGCAATCTTCATAGTGAGCGAGATTGGAGACAGTAACAATGCTTGAGATTTTTTTCGCGGCAACTTCGACTTCATCGCGCTCTATCCTGGAAAGAACTGTCTGGAATCTAGTCAAATTTGGGAGAAGAGATAGCGCAGACAATTCAACATCTGGGGATTTTGCTCGTCCAAGTGTCATGAGAGTGATATTTTTCCCGGCATCTCCTAGAAGTTTGGCAAGAATGCTGCTATCGATTCCGCCGGAGTACCCCAAGACTGCAGGTTTATCCGTAAGTGAGCGAACTAGATCTTCCGTAATCGATTTTAGTGTAGAAAGAATTGGACTAAGGGTGATCTCGCCAACATCGGGCAGAAGATCCCGATAAGCTGTCTCAGCTTGAACTTGGAATCACCTTTAGCGATTCTGGATTTTCCAGATTAGTCGTATCACCCAGCGGTTGGTTCAGATATTTTGCCTTAACGAGACGTCTTACCAGTTTTGCATTTCGTGTTTTTGGAATTGAATTTACGAATTCTATTCGCTTTGGTTTCAGAGGGCGTCCTAGCGCGTTTGCAACATGATCGGTAAGATCAGTTGCCAGCTTGTCGGAAGGGGAGAAATCAGGACGCAAGATGACGAAACAAACAATTGCTTCACCTTTCAGCTCATCTGGTACGCCAATCGCAACAGATTCCAGAACTGATGGATGAGAAGATAGAACGCTCTCAACTTCCGTGGGCCCGAGTCTCTTCCCAGCGATCTTTATTGTATCATCGCTCCGTCCGTGGAGATACCAGTAACCATCCGAATCAATCGATGCCCAGTCTCCGTGAATCCAAACGTTCGGGAACCTCGACCAGTAGGTTTCAATGTAACGATTGTTCGCTTTCCACAATCCGCGAGTCATACTGGGCCATGGTTTCTTCACTGCTAGCTCACCCGTTAGCCCCCTTACCGGGTTTCCTCTTTCATCTAGAACGTCGGCATCAATTCCAAGAACCGGTACTCCAACGCTGCACGTCTTGATTGGAAGGATAGTGTGAACCGAAAGAAAACACGCTCCTACTTCTGTGCCTCCCGCGAGGTTCACAATAGGGCATCTTCCTTTTCCTACATTTTCGAAGAGCCATAAGTATGGATCTGGATTCCATGGTTCTCCTGTGGAACCAAATTTTCTCAAAGATGTCAACTTGTGATCTACGAGCGGAGCGGTCCCATGCTTCATTAGAGCTCTCACAAGAGTCGGAGAAATACCTAGGCTTGTGACTCGAAACTTATCTACGATCTCCCAGAGCCTATCCGGCTCAGGGTAATCAGGAGCTCCATCGTAAATGAGCAAGGTCCCCCCCAGAGTAAGAACTCCGACGATTTCCCACGGCGCCATAATCCATCCCATATCTGTAATCCAAAATTGAACATCGTCGGGCCTCAGATCAATTTGGAACGAAACCTCTTCAGCAACCTTGACCAAGAAACCTCCGTGAACGTGAACCGCGCCCTTGGGCTTGCCGGTTGTGCCCGAAGTATAGATTATCATGAATGGATCTTCGGAATCCATCTCCTCAGTTACCCTCGATGAATCTGATTTCTCGACAATTGACCAGTCGAATTCTCTGATGCCTCCTGTCCGATCCTGATTCTCCGCTTGTTCTTGGTCTCTACTCTGACCAAACACAAGAACCGATCTCATTGAAGGGACTGACCGAACTCCTTGCAAAGCAGTTTCGCGCATTGAAATCGTTTTCCCGCGTCGCTCAAACTTTTCAGCAGTAATCAGGGCTACGGCATCACAATCCGATAATCTAGTGGCGATTGCTTCAGGGCCGTATCCAGAGAAGAGGGGAACAACTATTGCCCCTAACTTGATAACCGCAAGGAAAGAAGCCACTGCTTCTTGAATCAGTGGCATATAAATTCCGATCTTGTCACCCTTCCTAACACCTAGAGTATTACTCAACGCATTCGCAATCTTATTCGTGATAGTGAGTAACTGAGAATACGTAAGAGTTTGAGTGGCTCCAGACTCGGTTTCAGAAATTAAGGCGGTCTTCTTGGAAAGGTTTAGCTGTTGCTTCTCTAAGCAGTTTTGTGCAATGTTGATCTTACCGTCGATGAACCATTTCGTCCACTGAATTCCTTCAGATGAATCCATCACTCGAGAGTAAGGCTTGATCCACTGAATTCTGAGAAAACACGAAACGGCATTCCAAAACCATTCAAGATCCTCTATTGCCCTCAATCTTAGATCGTCGAAATTCTTGCAACCGCAATAATTGATGAACCTGGCGAGATTCGAATTTTTCAGAATGTCATCAGAGGGTTCCCAGATGAAATTCGATTCGTTTGACATGGTGTACTCCTCCCAGAGAAACATTAGTTCCTGATCGAAATATTCTCTAACCAGTTTTTTCAAGCTCGGACAGGATCTGGGCTATCTGATCAAATCCGCCCTGCCAGAAGCTCTTCGAACGAATGTTAAACCCCGCCTCGACGAGTATTCTTTCGGGCGACTCTGACCCGCCGTATGAGAGGAGTTTGATGTATTTTGGGGCGAATAACGAAGAACCTTCCTTTTTGAATTGGCTGTAAAGAGCCATGACCAAGAGGTTGCCCCAAGCGTAGGAGTAGCAATAGAATGGAGTCTGGTATATGTGCGGGATTGACAACCACTCATTCTTGAATGCTTCGGGAATCTCGAGCGAATTACCAAATTGAATTTTCAGATTTTCATAATATGAATCACAAAGTGTATCGACATTGACACCGTTTGATATTTTTTCATGAGCATCCAGTTCAAACAGAACGAAGAAAGCCTGTCGCATTATGGTGGCGTAACTGTCGTTCATCTGATCGACTAACAGGCTTTTTCTCGTCAAGTCGTCTGCTTCAGACAACAGTCTATCGGTCAATAGCAACTCCGCGAAGACTGAGGCAGTTTCTGCGAGGGGCAGTGGGGCTTCGTACGTTAACTCGTTATTATTTCTCTTGGAGGATAGCAGCGAGTGAACAGCGTGTCCGAGTTCGTGTGCAAGGGTCGAAACACTCCTAGGTTTTCCCGTATAGCTCATCAGAATGTACGGAGTGATATCAGGAGTCACGCTCATGCAGTATGCGCCACCTATCTTTCCCTCTCTAGGCTCCGCGTCGATGTGCGATTCCGAAAATACATTATTGGCCATTGCGGCGAAAGTCTTGTCAAACGTCGCAAAAGTACTCACAATTAGATCTCTACTTTCTTTCCAAGAGTAAGTTTGCTCACTCTCGATCGGTAACGGGGAGTAGACATCAGACCTTGACATCTTCGGTAATCCCAAAACTCTCCCTTTGAAACTAAAGAACCTCTGGAAGAGCGAAGAATTTTCTTTGCACGTAGCAAGTAGAATATTGACCGCTTCATCCGGGACATCATTCGCAATATTTCGAATCGAAATGGGGCTCTGATATTTTCTCAGCTTAATTCCTTCGTTGCGCCAGTCATTGACTAGCGATTTGTAGATCTCCCCAAGCACATCTTTGTTTTGTTCAAATTTTAGCATCATTGATTGATAGGCTGCGCGTCGTTCTTCCTTCTCTTGGCCGTAGAATAGATCACGGACTTGTTCTTCAGTAAGTATTCTCGTTTCACTTCTAATAGTGACTTCGTATGTGAATGAATCTCGGATCTGATGATATATTTGAAGGAGAGCTGATCTTCCAGTTACGTCTTTCAAGTTGATTGTTTGTTCGACCTGCTCGGAAAGGGTGTACGGTTTGGTTGCAATGAGGTGTCGAAGAAAGTATGAGTAACCGGAAGAATTCTCAAGTAAGACAGAAGTCACAACGGAATCCAGCGATTTCCACCAGAGTTCGAAGAAAAGGGTTCTGTTTGCTGCGTCCGCTTCTATCTCTTCCGCTCTTGATTTGAAGGTTCTTGCATCCTGCGATTTTGTATTCTGCGAGAAGTACATGTAGGCATAACTTCCGAGTTTCGCCCTAATTCTGCAAATACTTTCGTAATCATTGAGGAGCCCCATGAAATCAGCATCGGAAATAGGCTTGTTAAGGCGGGTCCTGGAGCTTTCAAATTCTACCAGCATTCCCTCAAGACGATCTAGTATTGATGATTGGAAGATCTTTCCTGATGTTGCGGGTAGAACATCTCCCAGATTCCATCGAACGTCAATTGCAGGACCTTTGACACTACCTCGACTTTGGGCTACTTGGCTCATGACAATTACCGAACCTGAGTGGTTTTTCTGTTCATAATCCTATTGTCAATACGAGGTGATCTTTGGGAAAACGATGTTTGAAATACCTGAAATTTCTCAAAAAATTAGCTAATGTTCTATGAAGATTTCGAGGTAGGGAACAAGCAAACCACGTTAGGTCGGACTATCACTGAGGCTGATATCGTAATTTTTGCTGGAATGACGGGGGCAAACAATCCGCTTTTTTTGGATGAAGAATTTTCACGCAGATCGTCTTTTGGTCACAGAATTGCGCCCGGTTTACTTACTTTGTCGATAGCAACCGGCCTAGCATATCAGCTACCGACGAGTCCTTTCGGAAATGGATTTGTTGCTTTGATGGGCATGTCATTTAGAGCCAGTAAACCCGTTTTCGCTGGTGATACTCTTACAGTGGAAGTTTTGGTGAAAGATAAATTTCCACCGAAAGATTCGAAGGGGCGAGTAATTCTCAACATGAATGTTTCAAATCAGAAAGGAGATCAGGTAATGAGTGTCGAAGGAAACTTTCTCGTTAGAGAAAAAACTTCAACTTGAAGAATGAAACAAATATCCTATTTTACAAATTTGTCAATCCGATCTAAGCCTGCCCTAAGCTTTTGCTTCTCGAGAGAGAACGAGATTCTGATATGGCCCTCGCCGGCATCTCCAAATGCGGATCCTGGAATCGTGGCGACTTTATTTGATTCCAGTAGTCTCTTCGAAAAAGAAAAAGAGCGTCCATACTTCTTGGGAATTCTCGGGAATACATAGAACGACCCTCTTGGTCTCTGATAATCCCAGCCCAAACGATCCAGGAGATCGCAGGCAATATCTCTTTTCTCCTTGTAGCGCGTCAAAATCGGCTTGAAAAAAGACAAAGAATGCTTCAGCGCCACGATACCTGCTCTCTGGACAAAAGAGGTGGCGCAGACTGCGTTATACATGTTGAATCTTACCATTGAATTCACGATATTCGAGCTAGCGGCCGCGTACCCGAGTCGCCAGCCAGTCATTCCGAATGTTTTAGCAAAGCCGTTTATCGTGATTACTCTTCCGCGAAATTCTGCGATTGAACCGGGGCTGAAATGTCTAGCACCATCATAAAGATACTTCTCGTAAATCTCGTCTGAAATAATGTGGAGGTTATGCTGAGCTGCAAATTCGCATGCCCTTTCTATTGCATTCTTTTTCATGACCGAACCGGTTGGATTGCAAGGAGAATTTAGGACGAGTAACTTTGCCTTTTTAGTGCAGCGCTTATCAAGTTCCTCAAAATCAAGCGCAAAACCCTCGTCTTCCAACGTTGGAACTTCAATACTAGTCCCTCCAGCGAGCGCGGCGGAGTTCTTGTAAGCGACGAAAAGTGGGGTGGGGAGAAGAACCTCGTCTCCGGGATTGAGAAGACAGTTCATTACGACGAAAATTGCCTGAGTTGCCCCAGAGGTAACTATTAGCTCTGTTTTCGGATCTACGGCTATCCCATTCTCCTGACGTAATTTTCTAGCGATCTCCTCTCTGAGCTCAAGCAAACCAGCATTAGCCGTGTATTTGCCGAATCCCTCATCAATTGATTTCTTCGCCGCTTCCGCGACAAAATTGGGAGCATTAAAATCAGGCTCGCCTATCCCAAGATCGATAACGCCACTCATAGATTGAGCTAGATCAAATATTTCACGGATGCCAGATTTGGGAACCTGTGCAACGCGATCAGAAAATAATCCCAAAACAAACATCTCGGCCGTAAGCGCCTCTATTAATCATTCTTCGAGGATTCTTGGAAATCGTCAGTCTAACAAAAGATAATTCGTAGACTGAATGATTTCATATATGGCATAGCATTAGTTGCTAACGTCTTCGTCATCGGATTTCTTCGACGACTTGGTCTTGACACGCGATTGCCATAAAACCTCAATTTCGTAAGATGAATATCCTTTTTCTAGCCCTTCCTTCTCCGTCTCTGTGATTGAATTTACCAAATTCGTTGTGTAATTTTTCCACAGTTGGTCGGCCTCATCACGGTTGAATTTTTTACGAGGCAACTTGGAGCACCTAAATTTGTCAATTCTAAAATAATAACTTTTTTATCATCATTCATAGACAGGTCTCATAGTGTCAGAGATTGCCTTTACTGATGGCATCGTTGATCCATGATTCTGATTCGATCTTTGTGAAATTTCCGTGTCCCGG